>NZ_SRYB01000011.1:0-127822 GCF_004793975.1 Lepagella muris | reverse complement strand
ATGTTGGACGGCGAGGTCTACAAGTCAGTTGATGTGGAGGCAGGAGCCACAATCGCAGCAGTTGATGCTCCTAAGAAAGAGGGTTATGAGTTCGCAGGTTGGGATGCACTTCCCGAGACAATGCCCGCTAAGGACGTTACCGTAAATGCAACCTTCACCCAGTACCATTCAGTGGAGATCACAGCCGGAGAGGGTGGTAAGGTTGAATTCAAGAACGGTCAGTACCTTGCCGGCACTGAGATAGAGTTCACGGCAGTAGCTGATCCGAAGTACCGCTTCGTTAAGTGGAGCGACGGCGACACGAAAGCGACCCGTAATATTACAGTTGCAGGCGACATCAAACTTTCCGCCGAGTTCGAGCAGTACGTCTTCACCCTTACCTACATGTTGGACGGTGAGGTTTACAAGACAGTTGATGTTGAGGCTGGAGCCAAGATTGTAGCCGAGGATGGACCTGAGAAGGAGGGTTACGAGTTCGCAAGCTGGGAGGGTCTCCCCGAGACAATGCCCGCCAAGGACGTTACCGTAAACGCAACCTTCACCAAATACCATTCAGTAGATATTACAGCCGGAAACGGTGGTAATGTGGACTTCAAGAACGGTCAGTACCTTGACGGCACTGAGATCGAGTTCACCGCAACCGCTGATGCCAAGTACCGCTTCGTTAAGTGGAGCGACGGCGACACGAATGCAACCCGTAAGATGACAGTTGCAGGCGACATCAAGCTGTCCGCCGAGTTCGAGCAGTACGTCTTCACCCTTACCTACATGGTGGACGGTGAGGTTTACAAGGCAGTTGATGTTGAGGCAGGAGCCAAAATTGAGGCAAAGGCAGGACCCGTGAAGGATGGCTACGAGTTCGCAGGTTGGGAGGGTCTCCCCGAGATAATGCCTGCCAAGGACGTTACCGTAAACGCAACCTACACCAAATATTATACTGTAGATATTACAGCCGGAAACGGTGGTAATGTGGACTTCAAGAACGGTCAGTACCTTGACGGCACTGAGATCGAGTTCACCGCAACCGCTGATGCCAAGTATCGTTTCGTTAAGTGGAGCGACGGCGACACGAATGCAACCCGTAAGATGACAGTTGCAGGCGACATCAAGCTGTCCGCCGAGTTCGAGCAGTACATCTTCACCCTCACCTACATGGTGGACGGTGAGGTTTACAAGGCAGTTGAGGTTGAGACCGGAACTGAAATCGCAGCAGTTGATGCACCTGAGAAAGAGGGTTACGAGTTTACCGGTTGGGCAAATCTTCCTGAGACAATGCCTTCCGAAGACTTGACAGTAGAGGCGGAATATACAGCAATACTCTACAACCTCACAGTATATCTTGACGGAGATATCTTCTATACCGCACAGCTTGAGATGGGTGCTCCGATTGAGATACCTGAGGTAGAACTCCCTTCCAACAGAGTATTTGATGGCTGGGAAGAGGAGATTCCGGCAACAATGCCTTCACATGATGTCGAGATCCACGGCACCACCTCAGTAATATCCGGTCTGACAAGCATCTTCACAGATGAGAACGAGAGATTGACAGTATATAATCTCCGTGGTATCCTTATCCTGAAAGATGTCACCATCAAGGAGGCTGCCGAGCGTCTACCCAAAGGAATGTACATCATCAATGGCAGAAAGGTGGCATTCTAAAGAGTAGAGGCAAGATATCTTCAATGAATATCAGAAGAAACAAATAAACAACAAATAATAAACAGACAGATTATGCTTAAACAGATTTTGCAGACGCTGTTTATCGGATCATGTATGCTGACCCCGGGACTTGCCCGGGGCGGCGTACTGACCGCAGACGGTGCAAAGACCGCCGCCGCGACTTTTTTCCGCAACGGTGATGTCTCTCGTTTGGCAGACGTTGACGCGCTGAAACTTGTGCATGTGGAGACTGCTGGATCCACTCCGAAGTATTATGTGTTTAACGCCATTGACGGAGAGGGATTCATCATCGTGTCGGCAGATGACACGGTGGAGCCTGTGATCGGTTTCTCCACTACCTCGGTATGGCAGCAACAGTCTGTTCCCGAGATGGCGGGTCAGATGCTGATGCGTGTGGAACAACCTAAGATTGCCACTACCCGCAGCATTGCGGTGCCGATGGCTAATTCAGTCGAGAAAGTGCTCGCCACTCCCACATGGAGTCAGGAAGCCCCTTTCAACAACAATGTGCCCAACCGTCGTCTCGTAGGATGCGTCGGAACCGCATTGGCTGAAATCATGAAATATTATGATTATCCCGCCATGCGTCCCGCTTCTCTCGTGAAAGACGGGGAGACTACTGCATACGACTGGAAAAATATGCGCAACGACAATTATCGTAACAATGGCTATTCTTCCGAAGAGGCTGACGCGGTGGCGACTCTCGTGGCTGACGCGGCAATAGCGATAGGCACCGACTTCGGCATGTCAAGTTCAAGCGCATTCGAGGTGAAAGTGCCCGCTGCTCTTGTAGAGATGTTCGGTTATGATGCCGGTGTGTCATACAAGAAGGGTAGCGAGATGGATCGTGCATCTTGGGATGCCTTGATCGTAAATGAGATTGATGAAGGTCGTCCGGTGCTTTACAGCGGTCAGGATGTATCCGCAGGTCACGCTTTCGTGTGCGACGGCTACAGAATGATGGGCGACACCCCTTATTTCCATATCAATTGGGGCTGGGGCGGCTCTGCCGACGGTTTCTATGCATCAAACGCATTGAACCCAACCGTCAGCACATCTCATAGCTTCAACAACCTCACGACAATAGTCTACAACATCAAACCCACAGAAAGAGCCTCAAGATGGTCTCCCATACATATCACGAGCGACGAACGCCAGATCGGTATGACCATCAACGTGACCGATCTTCAGCCCGGGGTCTCATTCTCCGTGAGGGTAGGTGCGCTAAAGAACATCACCAACAATGATTTCTCCGGCAGCATATCCACCGGTCTGTTCAGTGCTGACGGCACATTCAAGGCTCTTCTCGGCAACGGAAGAAATATCGGCATACAGTCTTTGCAGATTGTAAACTACACGGACTTCTCCTGCACAGTGCCCGAAGGGACTCAGATTGCCGATGGCGATGTGGTGCGTGTCGTGACAAAAGGATCCGGCGACGACAACTGGCTGCCGGTTGCAAACGACCTTCTCACTCTTGGCGAGGCTCTGGCGAAAGGGTATGATATACCTTATTTCAACATGACCATGCCCGCTGATGTGGAGGGTGCCGTGATCACTTGCGATGATCCGCGCGTCATAAAGGGACGTGACTTCACTTTCAATGTTGTGTCTACATCTCCCGACCAGGTTGTGTCGGTGAAGGCTAACGGATTCATTCTTTCTCCGGATGCCAACCACAACTATAAGGTGACAAACGTCAACAGCGACCAGGAGATAAGCGTGATTGTGCGCAATGCTGCCGATGTAATTTCAAAACGTAACCTTTGGGTACAAGCCGGCAACCTTTCGCAGCTCATTAGTGACGAAGATGCTGGAATAATCACTGACCTTACGCTGTATGGAACAATTGATGTGAACGACTTCACGTTCATGCGAGAGAGGATGAAACTTTCTCGTCTTGACATATCAGGTGTGAATATCGTTGCAAACGGTGCGAACCCTGCTAATGCAATTCCTGCAAAGGCATTCACGAAATGTTCATCACTCCGTCAGATTATCCTTCCGAGAAACCTTAACACTTTCAAGAGCGGATGTTTCAGCTACAGCGGTCTTCAATCTATTGAGATTCCAGCATCGGTAAGCAATTATGAATATAATATTTTTCTTGGTTGCCGCAGCTTGAATGAGGTGATTGTGCGTCGCTCTTCTCCGGCATGGGTAAACTGGTGTGTGTTCGAGGGAACTCCAAAAGCCAAACTTGTTGTGCCTGTAGGTGCTACTGCCGCTTATAAGGCTAAGGAGAACTGGCAGGACTTCAAGGAATTTGTTGAGGAGAATGCCGTGGCTGCAACAGAATACAATGTTATACTTCAGGAGACAAGTGGTGTTAAATTCACTGCGCTCTCTGAAGGCACTACAGTAGCTCCGGGCTCACAGTATTCATTTACTGTTGAAACGGCTGACTCTTATGGCGATGCCATGATGGAAATGTATGCCAACAACACTCGTCTCTATCCTGACAATTCTGGTGTATACAAAGCGACCATCAATTCCAACACTCTTATCCATGCCAACTTCCGTCAGCCGGAGGAAAGCTACGATATGTCGCCTTGGAAGATTACAGGAGCTGCCGGAGGCGTGGGTCTTGTCTCTGACGTGGTGAATGTGGCGGTTGGAAAATCGTTTACGATTCGTGCGAACGCTCTTGCCATTCCTTCTGACAATGCTGCTCTATTCTATTGTGCCGCACTTACGGATAAGGATAACCGTATTAAGGAACTGATTTCTCCGGTAGTGTCAAATTCTTCATATAACTTTGGAAATCTTCCTTGCAATTTTACTTGTCAGATAAAGGATGCTACAGTACGTGAAGGCAATATGATCCGTATCGTTTCTTCTTTTAATAAGAAGAAATGGAGTGTTGTGAAGGCTGACAGCGACACAATAACTGATTATATCTCGGCGGTGGGCAACCGTGTGGTATATCATAATATCAATATGCCTGAGAAGATTGAGGGCGCAAATATACAAGGAGCTGTAACACAAGTAGTGAGAGGGATGCCTTTGAATCTAAGGGTTACTCCGGTGGCTGTGACCAACCGTATCACAATTGCTGTGAATGGAATAAACAAGGTGGTTGACGCTGCTGTGGCAAATCTTAATATACCTTCTGTTACGGAGGATCTTGAGATTGCTATTCAGGTGGTGCCTCAGGGTGCTAATGCCTATACTGTAGTGAATGTGCGTGAAGGGGAGCTTGCTGCCAAGATTGAGCAGTGTCCTGCTCGTCTTAAAGTGATAGGTACGATCCGCACCGAGGATTTTGATGCATTCCGCAACCATGCAGCCACAATCGTTGACCTTGACCTTTCAGATGCAACTATAAAGGGTGTGCGTGATCTTGCAAATGCAATCCCATCAGATGCATTTGCCTCGAAGAATGCCGGAGTTGCAACTGCTTTGCAGACATTCATTCTTCCTAATAATCTTGTCAATATTGAGGGAAATGCATTTAGCCGTTGCTCTAAACTTTCTGAAATCACACTTCCTGCTTCCGTACAATATGTGGGAGAGGGAGCATTCTCTGCATGTATCGCATTGAAGAAGATTGTGATGAAGGGAAATGAACCTCCCGTAACGGGCAATATGACCCCCTTCCCGTCTAATCCCTCAGCTATAACATTGGAAGTACCTAAGGGGGCTGAGAACTTATATAGTACGGCAGCTTATTGGAAGGATCTGGGACAGACAACATCCATCCGTTACTTCAATATCCAGATTGATCAAGACCGCTCATTCAAATATGGTAGTGCGACTTGGGATTATGATAAGGTGCCAGAGAATATAGGCAATAACCCGCAGGTAGGTATGCCAAATCTTAAGCCCTCGTATTATATCCCGAATCCGGTATTCCGTCCCAACGTGGCGTTCAAGGTATATGACAATGGTGTGGATAAGTCGGAGCGTACACCCTACTACGGTTGTTACCGAGGTGTCTATAAGGTGCCTTATTCTCCTGTTGAGAACCACGTGATAAAGGTAGTGTTCTTCTATAGTTTCGCATTTGAGACTCCAGAATCAATCACTCCTGAGTTTGTTGATCTCGATCCGGAAAATGAATGGAAGGATATCCCTGACTTCTGGGTGTTTGATCCCGAAAGCACCACTTGGGACTACAGCAGACCCTCTAATGTGCCTACACCTACTCTTTACCGCGAGGCTTACAACTATAAGTTCCGTCTGAAGAATCCTGCTCCGAATGTAGAACTGACTGTCGTTGCTGAAAGTAAGATAATGACCTCTGTCGGCAAGGAGAATCCTACATACCGCACCGAGACCACGCGTCTTGTGCCGGATGAGAATGGTGTCTATACATTCGAAAATCTCCAGGGCGATACCAAGATTAAGGTCACGACTTCTCTTGTTGTCGAAGATGGTGATGACGTTTCTCAGGATGAGGTTAAACTCGTAGAGAATGAAAACGCGAAGGATATAACCACCCTCAACATCGGCGGTGAATTGGATGAAGATGCATTCCGCAATCTCCGTGATAAGTTTGAATCGCTTGAGGTGCTCAACCTCTCGGAAATGACTAACGAGTCTATCCCGACTGATGCATTCAAAGGCATGGAGAATCTTAAGGATGTGGTGCTCCCCGCTACCGTATCTTCTGTAGGTGCCAACTCTTTCGCAGGATGTAGCAATCTTGAATCTGTGACTCTCGCAAGCGTGGAGTCTATCGGCGACAGTGCATTTGCCGGATGTTCGTCTCTTACAAGCATCATGATCATGAGCCGGACACAGGCTGCTACCCGTGCCGGTGAAGGCGTGACGGATGCTTCATTCAAGGGCATCAACCCCAACTGTCTCATCTATCTGCCCGAAGTCTTCGACGGTGTGACAGGCGATTCGCTCAACGTCATCATCAATAAGGCGGGCTCTCGTGTGGCTCGTGCCGACATTGCTATCGATGGCAAGTATGCGTTCAACGCGCCTGCAAGCTTCAGCCTTGCCGACCATAAGATCTCTCTTACTGTCGACGTTCCGGGTGCTGTAGGTGATGAGTTTGGCGGATGGAGAGGCATTGTGCTTCCGTTCACTCCGACTGAATTTGAGTTTGGCAAGGAGTTCACTCCGCGTGACAATGATGGTATCTCGCTCATTTCATTCGCTGATGAGAACGCTGAGACATTGACCCCTGTGGATACTATCAAGGCAAACCATCCGTTCCTTGCAAACGTATACGCCCCGTTTGAGTCTGTGCCCGTCACATTCTCGGCTACCGGTGTCTCAACCCCTGATTCACTCGTCTACGACGTGGAATACACTCCGGTTCCGGAAGAGGTGAAGGCTGTAGGTAAGAACTTCACTCTCTATGGCAACTACAACACTGAGCGTTGCGCAAGTAATCTCTATCTTCTCGATGAGGCTGGTGCTACATTCAATAAGGTAGAGGCTGACACAGTGCCTGCTGCTTTCGAAGCTTATCTATTTGCGAATGATAATGCCGCTGCTGCTTCGTTCAAAGTTGGTGAGCATGCTGTATGGGTAGTTGATCCGGCTGCTTCATTGGCATCCGGCTCGAAACTCTACCGCTCTTCAAAAGTAGAGCTTTCAAGCTTGACCACAAAGGCTGATATCTTCTATACTCTCGACGGTTCTGAACCTAATGAGAATAGCATTAAATACACTGAGCCTATCAGCCTCACGACCGATACCTTGACTGTGAAGGCTTATGCCAAGTATAAGGATTATGCATCTGATGTAGTAAGCCTCGACTATATGTTGAGAAAGACAAACATGGATTACGCTCTCGAAGAGGGTTGGAACTGGATCTCCCACAATGTGGAGAATGCCGTGGCTGTCGACAGCATCCTTTCAGCAGATGTTGACCGTGTGCTTTCTCAGACTCAGGAAGTGATTCGCGACCCGCAGCTCGGTCTCGTAGGTACACTCACAGAACTAAAACCACTTGAGGCTTATAAGGTATTCACTAAGGGTGCAGTTCAGAACAACAATGTGGCAGGCGTTTCATTCGACCCCTCCGCTGCTATCACTCTGAACAAGGGCTGGAATTGGATCGGTTGCCCCGTAGATGAAGGCAGCCTCAACGTATCCGACCTCTTCTCTAATCTCGCAGCAGAGGAAGGCGACATGATCGTAGGTCGCGACGGCTTCATGCAGTTGAGCGCAGAGGGTGAGTGGATCGGTGATCTCGGTCATTTGGAACATGGTGCCGGCTACCTATTCTTCAGCAACAACGATAAAGAATTCATCTACAACATCGTTGCCGAATCAGAGGCACAGCCTTCAAGAAGAATCGAAAGAAAAGAGAGCGAGGCTGGATGGGTTGTCATGAGTGGCAAATATCCCTCCGTAATGCCTGTGACTGCACGCATAGCTGAAGCCGGTGGCATATTCGTTGACGGCGACGACTATGAAGTGGCAGCATTCTGTGGTGACGAATGTCGTGGTATCGGAGTCGTTGTTGACGGCTACATGATGATCAGCGTCTTCGGTAACACCGGCGACGAAATCAGATTCCGTGTAATCTCAGCCATCACACACGAAGAATCCGCACTTGAGCAGAGAATCAACTTCAACGAAGACTTCGTAGGTACGCTTGGCGATCCCTACATCATCAACGTCGACGTTAAGTCAGGTGTAGACAGCATCCAGAATGGTGAGGTAGTAGTCACTGTAGAGAATGGCAAACTCATCGTCAAAGGAGAAACCGGAGCAATCAAGAGCGTAGAGGTTTACGATCTCAACGGAATGAAAGTTGCCGAGGCTGCCTCTGAAATCGAAGAGAACCTCGCAGCAGGCATCTATGTAGTAGTCATCAATACCGCCGACGGCAAAGTAAGCCGCAAGGTAGAGGTGAAATAAAAAATAGAATAGAAATAAACAAGAAGCAGGTCGAGTGCCCCTCATCAAAACAGATCACTCGACCATCCATTAGAAAAAGCGGGTCTTCCGACCGGCGGTTACACCAACCGTCGTCAGAAGACCCGCTTTCTCGTTTGTCGTGTGTCCGAATTTTATGAGGTTAACCACGCCAACACCATCATCCTGAAATCCCTCTAACGCGGAAGGTCTCCAAGTAATGAAATAGATTCCATCCCATGGCAATATGTAGGATATGGGCAATTGGTTGAGTTGATTTTGGAGCTTGAGAAGATTGATCTTAGCATGTCGGTCAATATGCACAAAGTTCCAAAATCGATAAAGGAGATAATGCTTATAATTATTTTTCAACAATATCTCTCGGTTTGATACGTTTTCTGACCAATAAGTCTTAAATTTTGAAATGTCAAAAGTTGTTACTTTTAATACGGAAGATATCTTTACCGCTTCATATAGTAAGGATATGGAGGGATGTCATTTCCGTCTAAGTGAACATGCTCTGCTCTATGTAGCGCGAGGAAGTATGAAGGTTATGATTGACGGTATGGTAGTGTCAGCGGTCAAGGAGAATGAATGCGTTTTTATCAGGAAGGATCATCGTGTAAGTATTGAGAAACATCCTTCCCCCGAGATGGGATACCATGTATCTGTGATGTTGTTCTTTCCAAGAGGACTGTTGTTTGATTTTTATAAATCTCTATCTCATGCCAATATCCCGGATAATATTTGCCGTAGCAAAAAAACGGTCTTGAAAATTAGACAATCCCCAATGCTTGTCAGTTTGTTTGACTCATTCAAACCATATTGGGAGATTGGGTGCCGACCTGAGAAGGGATGGCTTGACATTAAGGTGCGTGAGGCGATACATTTGGTTCTGCATACAGACGTGAAAACTTATGCTTCCTTATTTGATTTTACTGATAGATGGCGTCCGGATATATTGGATTTTATGCAACATAACTATATGTATGACCTGACCATAGAGGATTTGGCTCATTATACGGGTCGGAGTTTGTCAACTTTCAAACGCGATTTTAAAAAGTTGAGTGAGATTTCTCCCCGCAATTGGATAATGCGTCGTCGTCTTCAGGTCGCACAGGAGCTAATCATGTCTACGGAACGCTCAATAGTGCAGATAATGAGCGATGTAGGATTTAAGAATTTTTCTCATTTTTGTAGAGCCTATCGAAAGCATTTCGGTTGTTCACCTTCAAAAAGCAGAGATACTCAAACTTCTGAAAATTGATATTGAGCTATACAGCACATTTGATTGAACCATACAGCACATTACGTGCTGTATTTTTTGTATAATTTTGCAGGATGAAATTGAACGTTTATGAAGTATAGATATAATATGATACAGTTATTGGTAATGATTGTTATGGCTGTTTTCCTCTTCACGTGTAATGCATCAGCCCGATCCATTTCTCTGACCATTGAGGATTTGTTTCAACAAGTAGAGGTTGATAATACGGAAATACGCATAGCTTGTAATGAGAGGGAAGTTGCCTTTATGAGAGAAAGAGCGGAAAAAGACTGTTGGCTTCCTGATATAGGATTGATGCTTGAGGAAGACTATCTCGGCAATGCTTATGTGCTTGACAGGGATTTAGGAGGAGGCTCAAGGTCTCCGATGACTCATTGGGGCAACTCGCTTTCAATATCGGTATACCAGCCGATATATACGGGAGGGGAACTGACAGCCCGTGTAGCTCGAGCTGATGCCCAGTATAGGATTGCGGATAATAATGTAGAGCTGATTAAAATTCGTATGAAAATGACGGTAGTTAAATTATATCTTGAACTGGCAAAAAATCTGAATCTCCTTGGCGTGTATGATGAAAACATAAGGATAACGTGTGGGCTTATAGATGAGATGAAGGCGCGTGCTTCCCAAGGTCTTGTTCTTGCTAATGACGTGACACGTTATGAACTAAATCTGTCAAATCTGAAATACGACAGGCTTGCAGTGGTGAATTCAATCAGCAATCTCAATTATAGTCTTGTGAGCTATTTACAAATGAATGATACGGACACTATAGTGCCGGCCATAGATTTTGACCGTATAAATTTTTCGGCAATGCCTCTTCCGGAATGGAGAAAACTTAGTCGTGCCGAGTCGCCCGTACTCAAATATTATGAATTCCAATGGAACTTGTTGAAGTCGAGTGTAAAATTATTTAAGAGTGATCGATTGCCTAAAATTGGAATCGGTGCAGCGGCATCTCTTTCCGCACCTATCACTACGCATACCCCCGTGCTTGACAAGAATCTCGGCAAATGGTACGTTGGACTCAAGATATCTTTCACGCCATCGGCATTCTACAAGTCAACGCATAAGATTCAGGCAGCCACTCTGGAGAGGGATCATCTTATCGATTCATATAAAGGGAGTGAGGAAGAGATTGACAGGAATCTTGACCGCGCTTATCGTAATTACATAGAGGCAATAGAGCATGTGTGGACACAAAGGAAAAATGTGGATCTCGCATCGGAAAATTACCGTATCGTGGAACGTCGTTATGGCAGTGATCTTTCCCTGCTGACGGATATGCTTGATGCGTCTGCCTCAAAACTTGATGCGGAGATGCGCCTTGTCAATGCCCGGGTTGACGTGCTTTATTATTATTTCCAACTAAAATATATTTCAGGAGTTATATGATGAATCGTAAGACGAGAAGACTTATACAAAATATTTTTGTGTTGTGTGTGCTTGCGTTCGGGTTATGGTGGATAGCAAGTGAATTCATTAGATTCAATGTGTCGACGTTTACAGATAATGCGCAGGTGCGGAGGCAGATTGTGCCGATAAATGCCCGTGTGCAAGGCTATATAAAGGAGGTGCGGTTTGATGAATATACATTTGTGCATCGCGGTGATACACTTTTGGTGATTGATGATACCGAATATGCCCTTGCACTTGCCCAGGCAAATGCACGTCTTCAGAATGCCTTATCAAGAAAATCGACTGTAAGGGCAGCTATCTCAACCACGGCGAGCGAAATCGGTGTGAGTGAGGCTTCGATTGATGAGGTGCGTGTGGAGATGGAGAATGCCGGTAGAGATCTCGGGAGATACCAAAATCTTCTGGATGATAAGGCAGTCACTCCAAAACAATATGATGATGCCCTTACCAGGTATGAGGCGTTGAAGGCAAAATACGAGCGATTGTGTCGTAAAAGGGAATCAACAATGCTCTACAAGGATGAGAAGACACAGCAACTCGGACAGCAGGATGCAGAAATTGAACTTGCCAACGCTTCAAAGGAGCTTGCAAGGCTCAATATGTCGTATACTGTGATTACAGCTCCTGTAGATGGTTACACGTCGCGACGTAATATAGAATCCGGTCAACTTGTACAACCCGGACAGACATTGCTTTCCATAGTTAATGAGAATGATGTGTGGGTCATTGCCAATTATAAGGAAAGTCAGACAGCAGAAATGGAAATAGGCGATAATGTGAAGATTACCGTGGATGCTATTCCGGGGAAAACTTATGTGGGTGTCATAGAGGCAATCTCAAATGCCACAGGAGCTCAATATTCAATTGTCCCGCAAGACAATGCAACCGGAAACTTTGTAAAGGTGGAACAGAGGCTTCCGGTAAAAATCCGATTTACCGAGGATAATTCACCGGAGGATATGACCAGACTTAAGGCAGGATTGAATGTTGAATGTGAGTTGATGTGATGGCAATAGGAGTGTATAAGACGGGCAATTCAATTATACGCACCCGACAGTTGCTGATGTATCATGACGGCGTGCCTCGTCGTGTGCGCGTATGGTTGATATTGATATTTGGATTCCTATATCAATATGCCGGTAGCATAAATCTTTCTTCCATGAATCAGATGGTGGGTGAGATTTCGTTTCTTAATGAGGATGTGCAGATGGCGGGCTACTGTATGCTGGCGGGTATAACGGTCTGTTTCCCCGTGATGTATCGTCTGAAGTTTGCCATGTATACCCGTCAGTTGTTTTTTGTGTCCGGAATAGGTCTGATGTTTTGCACAGCTATCACAATGAGTATAGCAATTCCATGGGTAGTGTGTGGGGCAAGTTTTATCGCCGGTTTTTTCAAGATGCTCGGCATGTTTGGATGTACAAGCAATTTCAGGCTTTGTGTAACTCCTTCTCGAAACTATGCGATATTTTTCCCCGTAATATATTTTATGGTAGTTGGGGGAACATATCTTTCCGGATTGACCACTGCATATCTAACGTATTATGGAAATTGGAGGTTGATGAATCTTTTTGTAATCCTATTACTGATGATTCATGTCGCAATAGTATATTTTATGATGAAACCGGATCATCGACCGGGCCCTTATATGTCGCTTAAAGGGATTGACTTAATCGGATTTATCCTTTGGTGCGGGTTTATCATATCAGGGATGTGGATTTTCTGTTATGGGGAGCATTATGAATGGTGGCGAGGTAATCAAGTATGGTTGGGCACGTTGATTTGCTGTCTGTTTTTTGCCGGAGCGTGGTGTAGGTCGCGTTTTCATGAAAGGCCTTATCTCAGCCTGCATATTTTTTCTTATACTGCGGTATGGAAAATAATATTCTGGCTCTTTGTAGCGTCGATACTCCAATCTGCCCCAAGATTATTACAGTCAATATATGTCAATTCCATCTTGGGATACGATTCTTTGAACGTCATATCCCTTAATTATCCAATTCTGTATGGTGTGCTTTTAGGCGCGATACTCGCATTTTATACAAAAGTGAAATGGTGCTGGAACACCAAGCAATACCTCGTATTGTCTTTCGCGTTACTGACGTCATATATCGTAGCCATGTATTTTTTGATTGACGGCAACACCAACAAGGAAGCATTCTTCATCCCATTGGTTGCAGTCGGTATATCGGAGGTTATGATCGGATCAATTTCAAATGTATATCTTTCCCAAAGCGTACCTTTTTCTTACTTTTTCTTCGGACTTAGTGCAATCGGTTATTCGCGGTGTGGAATTGGCAATGCTGCCGGTGCTGCCCTCGTGCAACGGCTTTACAATTGGGCAGTGGTCAAAAACAGCATGTCGGCATCAGAAAATATAGACGGTACAGTGTTGCCATTTGATATGCCGTCATGGAGCGAGACCATGGCGGTGGTTTCACGACAAAGTGTAATGATGACTTTGAAAGAATGTTACGGATATCTTATTCTTGTAGGGATTGTCATGATATTGTTGATAATTATGAGTACGTATAAGACGACTGTCACAAGGCTCATTCCCAAAATGTCGGCTATACGTCGGTGGATGAGCAATCCCCGCGTCGAGGATCCGGCTGATTCTGTGATAAGGAAAAAGTCTGACTGAAGCATCTGCTTTCAAACCAAGTGATGAAAAAAGATGTTTAGGCAATAAAAATAAACAGTAATCAATGAAGGTTGGACAACTTAACTCTTACATATAAAACAAAATAATAATGAGAAAAATTTTTTTATTTATGGCAGCAATAATCTCTGCATTCGCGATTTCAGCCCAGACGCAGACGATAGTTATTCAGGGTCCTAATGGTAAACTGATGGCCGATTTAAGTGTACCATCGCTTAACACTAATGAGAAAAAAACTGTGGCAATTCTTATGCATGGTTTTGGTAGCAACCGCCATCGTCCTCTTCTTAGAGCCATCTATGACAAGTTGTCGGAATGTGGAATAGGGGCAATACGTTTTGACTTTGACGGTTGCGGCGACAGTGACGGAGAATTTGTTGATATGACGGTGCCTAAAGAGATAGCCGATGCAAAGGCAGTCTATGAGTATGTCCGCGATTTACCATGGGTTTCGGATATCTATCTGATAGGGCATTCGCAAGGTGGTGTTGTGGCTTCAATGTTAGCTGGTGAATTGGATAAGGATGCAGTAAAGGGGGTGGCACTCCTTGCTCCGGCTGCCGTTCTGCGTGAAGATGCCATAAGGGGCAATACTCAAGGGGCAAAGTATGATCCCATTACGCCCCCTGAGTATGTGGAGTTGCCCAGCGGCATAAAAATCGGGCGCGATTATATAGTGACAGCTCAGACGCTTCCTATATACGATGCCGCATTGCAGTATCAGGGTCCGGTTCTGATGCTTCATGGCACGAGTGATATCATAGTACCGTATACGTATAGCCTACGCTATAATGACATATATCAAAATGGTAGCTTGAGATTGATCAAGGGTGTTGACCATAGTTTTAATGGCTATGAGAAGGAGGCTGCTGATATCGTTGCAAATTTCTTTATTAATACAGTTAATGATTATGTATTGTAACCCGTTGATATTTTATATATCGTTAAAAAACTGTCTCTTTAGCATTTGATTCGGAATACGATGGATGTGCGGCAAGGTAATTTGTCGGGTGTCGTTATCTGTAACCCGTCGGTGGTCTGTTGCCATTTGATACGTCTTTTGCTGCCAAGCATCGAGACCTCATTGACTTTCATTTCCGGCAGACCGAGTGATTTTATCGTGATGGTCTCGCCGGAAGATGGAAGAGACATCAGGAATGCGTAGAGTGCGCCATCCTTCCCTATGGTAAAGCGTATATCTTTGGGAGAGAAGGGGTATTCCTTGTGATGTTTACCAAGTCCCCCTCCGGGAAGTTTCCGGAGATGGCCGTCCTCCATTTCTCCCTCTCCAAGCACTTTCCATGCGTGGCTTCCGTAGACGGCTTTCCCATTGATATCCATCCATTCTCCCACTTCCAGCAGCATCTTTTCACATTCCTCGTCCAAAGATCCGTCCGGACGTAGCGGGATATTGAGGGCCGCATTGCCGTCACGACATATCGCCTCAATGATGAAACGTATCACGGATGAGCTGTCATAAGTAAACCCCGGAGCGTAGAACCAGTCACCCACCGGAGCTTCTCTTATCCATGGTTGCGAAACGTTGATGGTGTCCGGAAATGCAAATTCAGCAGTGTTGACAGCCCCATTTGTGGGATGGCGGAACTTTATTATGCTGAATCCATCTACTTTCCCTCTGTTTTTCAATTGGCGGTTATAGTAGTCTGCCATAACGGTCTGCATGGCATTGCATTTGTAGCCTGTGCCGGTACCATCCCCTGTGAAGGGACCCTCCACAGTGCCGTCAGTATATATGAAATCGGGGTCATAGTTGGCGGTGACGTCCATTATGCGTAATGCCCATTGTGTGGCAAACCATTTGGCATAGTCAAGATGCCTCCAGAAGATGCCTGCTTTAGGAGGGGACCAAGGGGTGTTGGCATTTTCTGCCACTGTCTCATATTCCCTGAGGTTGATGCCGTATAGCAGGCGAGGGTCGTAGCCTTCCCACCATTTACCTTTCCCATCTTCCGGAGTGAGGTTGCCATCGTAAGGCACTCCGGCTTTATCTCCCTGCGTGTCGCATTGAAAGGCGGTCTGCCACCACCACCATGTGTATTCATGGTGAAACGTCACACCGTAATGCATATCTTGTTTGCGGCATGCGTCTGCCCATTCTCGGAGCATATCGCGCTTTGGTCCGATGTTGACGGAGTTCCAGGGATGATAGTGAGAATCCCATAGGTCGTAATTATCGTGATGCACACCCTGTATCATAAGGAAGCGAGCTCCGGCTTTCTTATATAATTTAGTCAGATATTCCGGATTGAATTTTTCCGGATTCCACGTGTGCAAGACGTCTTTGTAGCCTACTTCAGATGGATGCCCGTAACGGTTCAGATGGTTGCGGTAGGCAGTGGAATTCTCCTTGTAGAGGTTGCGTGCATACCAGTCGCCGCTCTCGCCTGCGGATTGTGGTCCGAAATGCACCCAGAATCCCACTTTTGCCTCCCTAAGCCATTTGGGTTCTCCGGAATAATTTGCCTCTATGGATTCCCATGATGGTTGAAAAGGACCCTCGTGTATAGGGATGTTAAGCTGCACTTCCTGAAATGTCTTATTGTCATCCATTCGTATCATGTTTTCCCTCATCGGCTGGGGTATCTCCGGTAAGGGTGGCACTGTGGCTGATTGTTGTGCCGACACCGATAGTGTGATACCGGCAAAAATTGAAAATATTGAGAATCGTGTCATATCGTTTTAAGGTAAATTAGTTTAAGGTTTAAAGGTTTAGGTCGTATATGTTTTATAGAATGAAAAATTCATAGATTTCCGTGGACTTAAACCATAACCTATAAACTGAATATGTGGTGGTTTTATTGTGAGTATGGGCGACAATCGGCTTAAATAAGAAGTTACATCTGATTTGCTTTTTGAGGTTGCAATGTTGCAGGCGAATAGGGGTGGTGGAGGGTCGGATTTATTGATATATTGCAGGATTTTGGGGCATTCGGTTTTTTATTGCGAAATTTGCGGATGTAATGAAGTTGTAATGGCTTCATTGGTAATATCATCATTTAAGGGATTTTTATTATGGAAAACTTGGATAGATTTGTTAGGGCGCAGGAGCGGGTGTATGACGTGGCGTTGAAGGAGATCCGTAATGGCGGGAATAGAAGCCATTGGATTTGGTATGTGTTTCCGCAACTCAGGGGATCGGGCAGAAGTGCATAGTACATGACATTTTTATGTAGCCAAAGCGGATAGATTTTTAACATTTGCCCAAAACTCGCGAAGGAGTTCCACATAGAAGTCATTTAAACTTTTTTGATTTTTTAAGAAGCAATACTGCAAAAGCCAGATAATTTCAACCTTTCCAGCTCGAAGCTGTAGTGTCGTGGCACAGGAGCAACGTCCTGAAAGAATCCATCCAGGCATTGGATTTCTCGATGACGTACCTCTCTTTATACATTTCCTCTTCAAAGCAGGAATCCGCATCCTCATGGTCATATTTGGGATTCTCCGCCACATTGGCAATCACGCCATGAGCGTTGTATACTCGGCGGAAATCGGCACAGTCAAATCCGGCATCGGCGTTGTTGAAGATACCGTCCACGGAAATCCCAGCGCTCGTGATGGTGGAGAAAATCACTGTCATGGATTTCTCAATCTCAAAAACATCATTATGATTGCCCTCCATCGGCTCGGAGATCGCCAACGGGAGTCCATGTCTGTCTGTGAAGTAAATTGCATTTGTGGTCTTGCGTTTCTTAGGGGCTTGATATGCAGCCAATTCTCCTCCACGTGTGCAGGGAGTATGACTGCCGTTGGTATGCGTCAAAGACAAATCAACGGAAACCCTGTTTTCTCTCAGAAGATTGATGAACCTCTCTTTCCAATGCCCTCCCTTGCACCACTTTCGATAGTGATGGTACACTGCCCCATGTTTGAGTACGGTTTCACTGAAAAGATGCTCAACCGGAAGATGTTCCCACTGGCATCCGACCTTCAGCTTGTAGAGGATGGCATTGATTATCTCGATGATGCACGCTTTGGAGACAAAACCGCGTTTTGCCACGGGAAGATGCGGCAGTATTCGATTTGTTATTGTATCTTTGTCAAGTACAGTGTAATTCATAAAAGTTGCTATTATGAGAGTCGTGTCCCATAATATGGCGATTTTCCATGTGATTACGCTGTATTTTAACATTATACAAGAATATTTAGTATTTCTAAATTAGTTTAAATGACTTCAATAAGAACTGAATGAATTTGTATTGGGTGTGTCGTCTTTAAATAGGAGATGCACCCGATACAGGTGAAAGTGGATGTTGATGGATGAGTTGAGTGATGGTGACAGGGATATTTTCATGTGTTGAAAAACCGTTGAAAATCTGTGATAAAAGTTTGCGTAAATGGATTTTAATGTCTATTTTTGTGCAAACCAAAACGCTATTGCAATGTCTACTTATATCAATCCGATGACCGATTTCGGTTTCAAGTATATATTCGGTAGGGAAGAGTCGAAGGACTTCCTTATTGATTTCCTCAACAACCTGTTGAAGGATGAGCCGGGATTTGACACGATTATCGACCTTCAGTATCTTGACAAGGAGAAGAGCCGGAGACGTAAGAGGGAGAGGGGTGTAATCTATGACATCCACTGCCAGACAACAAATGGGAAACGCTTTACTGTCGAGATGCAGAACAGTAGCCAGAATTATTACATTGACCGAATGGTATATTATGCCTCGAAAGCGATAGTTGACCAAGGAGAGGTAGGGTCGGACTGGCTGTATGAGTTTGAGCCGATATACATCATCTCGTTCATGAATTTCTGTCTTGAACAATTTAAGGATGAGTTTAGGATAGATGCCGCGTTGTGTGACCTCCGGACACACCAACCGATCAGCGACAAGCAACGTTACATATTCATACAGCTTCCGTTATTCGGTAAGGATAAACCGGAGGACTGCAGTGAGAAGATAGATCAGTGGTTTTATATATTTAACAACATGAGTACTATGGAAACAATGCCATTCACACAAAAGGATAGACTTTTCCACCGGTTGTCATCGGTGGCATCATACGCGAATCTGAGTGACGAAGATAAGATGGATTATGATGCAGATCTGAAGGCCTATCGAGATATTGTCGGTCAACTCTCTTTCGCTAAAGCAGAGGGACGAGAGGAAGGACGAGAGGAAGGACGAGAGGAAGGACGAGAGGAAGGACGAGAGGAGAGGGAAACTGAGATGATTATCAATATGATGAAAGCCGGTTTGCCGATAGAACAGATTGCCGTGATTGCTAATATGGCGGTTGATAAGGTTAGGAAGGTGTTTTGCAAGATGTGATTTTTAATTGAAATGTATTATGTTTTTTAAGCGTCTGATTTTGGTGAGTCTTGGAAAGAAACATCAGAATCAGATGCTTTTTTGTAATGAAGTTTAAGATTTTTCAATTTTGAGGTTGCAATGTTGCAGGGGAATAGGGGTGGAGGAGGGTCGGATTTGTTGATATATTGCAGGATGTTGGGGCATTCGGTTTTTTATTGCGAAATTTGCGGATGTAATGAAGTTGTAATGGCTTCATTGGTAATATCATCATTTAAGCGATTTTTATTATGGAAAACTTGGATAGATTTGTTATGGCGCAGGAGCGGACGTATGATGTCGCGTTGCAGGAGATCCGTAATGGCGGGAAGAGAAGCCATTGGATTTGGTATGTGTTTCCGCAACTCAGGGGATTGGGCAGAACTGCCAATGCCAATTATTATGGGATTGAAGGAAAAGAGGAGGCTGTGGCTTATCTTGGTCATGAAATTCTTGGTAAACGGCTGAGGGAAATCTCGAATGAGTTGTTGAACTCGCAGGAGGATATAAGGGTGCTGATGGGGAGTGGCATTGATGTGCTGAAACTGAAGTCAAGCATGACGCTGTTTGATTTTGTCTCGCCCGGCGATGTGTTTGGTCTGGTGCTGGATAAGTTTTTTGACGGAAAGAGATGCCGTCGTACGCTGGAGATTCTGTCAACTTGACTGCTTCTTGCAATTTTTGTGAAAAATTGTGTGTTTTTGACTTGTGAAAGAGGACCGGTTCTGATGTGTTGTCACCGCAGAATCGGTCTTTCTTTAAACTGAAAGCTGTGAAAATCCGTTTAATGTAAAAACGGAATTTATATATGAATAAGATTATTATAATGGGTGCCACTTCCGGTATCGGGTTCTTGGTGGCGCAGAGAATGGCGGAAAAGGGTTGGAAAGTTGGTGCGTGTGGAAGAAACGTTGCCTCTCTGAATGCTCTTAAATCGGATTATCCGGATAATATTTTCACGGCTCAGATCGACATAACAAGGGAGAAGGCTACCGAGAGACTTACGGCTCTTATCAATGAGATGGGGGGTATGGACGTCTACTTCCATGTGTCGGGAGTGGGGTATGATAATACTGAACTCTCGGAAGATAAGGAGATGAAGACGCTTGAGACAAACGTGATAGGTTTTGCCCGTATGATAGGGGAGGCTTACCGTTATTTCCGCGATAATAAGGTGAAAGGGAAGATTGCGGCTGTCACGTCGGTGGCAGGTACTAAAGGTATCGCTCAGCTTGCTGCCTATTCCTCATCTAAGAAATTCCAGCAGACTTATCTGACAGCGTTGAATCAGCTTGCCAACAACGAGGGTGCATCGATAAAATTCTGCGACATACGTCCGGGTTGGATCCACACTCCGCTTTTGAAGGAAGGCTACTCTTATCCGATGGAGATGACGCTTGACTACGCTGTGCCGCGTATAATGAAAGCCATGCTACGGGGCAAACGCGTCGCCACTGTCGATTGGCGATGGGGTATCCTCACCTCCCTCTGGCGACTTATCCCCACCTCCCTCTGGGTACGCCTAAACATCCCCCTCAACATGAAGCTCTCCGACAAATAATAAAGAAAGCAGATAATAAAGGAAGCAGATTTTCCGACATGCGGTTGCCGGGAAATCTGCTTTTATGTTGTTTTTCACATGTTGAGAGGTATGCTTTTATGGTTAGTTGAGGCGGTCGAGGCGGAAGTGGTCTACTTTAAACCAGCCGTTGTTACCGGTGGAGTCAAAGGTGCCGTCTTTCTTTTTGTTACTTGTGCGGATACCGATCTTGAGGTCTTCCCCATTTTTGATGCGTACTGCCACTGCCATCTCTTTCAGTTGGAAGTTGTCGGAATTACTTCCTGTGTAGCCCGCGAAAGTGTTATCCTCTCCGGGTGTCAGCAGATTGGGGTAGTCGCTCTCAAATCCGAAGTATTGCACCTGATTGTTAGCAAACAGACGACAGGTGCCTTTTTTGTTCTCCTCCACCCAGAGTCGGCAGCGCACAAGGTAGGTGCCTTCCGGCAGTTTACCGGATTCGATGGTTTGCGACAGTTCAAACTCCTCCGGCATAGGGAAGGAGTTCATCCAGCAGAGATTGTTACCGTTGTAGTTTTTTGCATCGTTATTGATTCCGAAAGAGTTTCCGGCAAGATTACCGACTATGTTCCATCCGTAAGGCACGCCACGTTGGGTGTCTCCGTCAGTATTGAGAGTGCCTGTGGAATCATATTCAAAGTCCGGATTTATCAGTAGTTTGTCGGTAAGGCTTGTGGAATTGTCGGCAGGGTAACGCACATAGATCTCACTTAGAGCTATCCCCGGATTCATCATCGAGACACGCAGTTTCACGTTGCCGTCTTGTTTGGCGTCATACCTTACGGTGGCATCGTTGAACCCTTGCATAACTGTGGTGTGCCATTTCCCTTGCGTTGCGACAGTCTTCAGCGACAGCACTTCCGGCTCTGCTCCATTTATACTTATGCCCACGTCAAGCGAATCGCCGCTATGTATTGGGAAAGTCGGGAGGAAACGTGCCTCTATCATATTCTCACCACTCTTTACCGGCACGATATATTCCACGTATGGAGCTTCAGAAATCTCTGCGGAGGAGTAATTGCGGTTATCCATACGCCATACTGCAATGCTGCTCCCGGATATTCCAAGATTCTTAAACTCTTTGAATCCTTCCGATACGGCAGAATATTGTACCGCCGGTATGCGGTCGTAAGACTCAGTCGGCATCTCCACAGCCAAAGATGATATTCCAGCAGCGGATGCTGTCTCCGGCATGAAGAATTGCTGAAGATTTCTTGGCTTATAGTCCATCATACCGTCCCATTTGCCGTCGGCAATCCCTTTGTTGTACTTCTCGGTCAATTCAATGATACTGTCGAATGCCTTGTGAGCCTCATCGGAATAAGCAAGAGCCTTTTCGCGTTGTCCGGCATTGGCAAGCGTGAAACTCTGCTTTGCGCGGAATGTCTTGACGTTCATTAGGTACGCACCCTTCACCGGATATTCCACGAGTTCATAGAAAGCATCCTCCAATCGCTCCGGTATTCGGGATTTCAGTGTCTCCACCTTATCCACGAGCTGACGGTAGCGACTGATGCGCTGATCCATCTCGCTGTCGTTGTATGCTACTCCGAATACGTGTTCCGGTTTGCCTGCAGCGGCAAGCTCGTAATATTCAAGTTTGATGTCGGCGATGTCGTCAGCCACGTCTTCACCGAAAGTCTTTGCAGCCCAATGACGACTGTATCTGTAGGCGTTCTCCGGTTGCCATGCGTCAATATCCCACGCCAGATCCATGCAGAACTCCAATTCCTCTTCAGCCGGCTTGATGTCGCCTACGTTTATCACCCAAAGGTCGCGTATGCCGTTCTCATACCCCTTCACAAGCTCATAGCTGATAAGGGAGGGGGAGATGGATGAGAGCCACAGATAGTCGGATGGGGTGCCCCAATACGACAGATGATAATACACTCCGTGTCCCCCCTTGCGGAGCTGTTCCTTCTCGGTGGGAAGCTGACGGATGTAGCCATGATTATCATCAACCCATGTGAGAATCACGTCTTCCGGCACCTGTAGCCCGGCATTATAGGCATCAAGCACCTCCTTATACGGTATGAAAATCTGCGGCACGGAGTTAGGTTCTCCGATATGCTTCTTTATCAACGAACGTTGATAGCCGATGATTTCAGTCAATCCACGCACCTTATCTTCGGTGGAGGGGTAGCCGCTGATTCCCCAGTCGTGCACACCGCGCATACCGAGTGTGTACATTGCTGATACCCCCTTACTCTCCGCGACACGTTCCTCCCAATATCGTTGAATCTTATCCTTGTTGGTCACGTAGTTCCAGTTGTCGTAAGTGCCAGATCCATCCTCATATCGTCGCCATTCCCATTCATTATCGCGCAACATCTGTTCGCAATGGCTTGACCCAAGGGCGATGTCATATCTTTTTGCGACAGGTATGTTCTCCTTATTATCCCAGAATGCTTGCGAACATAGGTGCATCGCGGGCCATAGCACGTTGGCGCGTAGGCGTAGCAGAAGTTCCATCACCTTGGCATACGTGTTCGGTCCGATATTGTTATACTTTGCATCAATGTTTTTTGCCGCCCATGGCATCAGTCCCCAATCCTCGTCATTTATGAATATTCCACGGAATTTCACCGACGGTTCACCTACCACGGTTTTTCCCGGCGTGGCATAAATGGCATTACGTTTCTCCGGCGTCACATCAGCCCACCATACGTAAGGGGATACCCCCATCAGTTTTGAGATCTCAAACAGAGCGTAGGCTGTGCCTCTCGGAGTGCTGCCGTAGACTACGAGAGCACGTTCAACCCCTTTTGCCGGTTTCTCCACTACTGCAAGTCCGTATGCCTCCCATTTCCCGGCAATGTCGGATGTGTCGATTTTTCCTTCAGCTGCCAGTTTGTCGATGAAAGAGGATTTTCCGATAGTGCCGGCTATGATAGGATATTTTACTCCTTTCAATGAATTTGTCAGTGTAGGGGTCTTGCCGGTTATCAGGCGTATGTCATCGCTGACGGCTCCGGCTACGGTGGCTACCACTTCCGCATCGGCAGGGTCAACCACGAAGGAGGTTGTCTCACCGCGTGTCCCGACAATGGGGAATGCGCCTTTTGACGGTATTGCCGTGATATTTACGGATTCCGCTAAAATGTTTCCGCATACCGACACACCGAATAGTGTTGTTGCAAACAACAATCTTGAGAATTGATTCATGTGTATGATTTATAGAGTATTGTTTATAGTTTATAGTGAGATTGTCGTTATAAAGTTTGCCGTTAAAAGTAGGTCATTACATAAGTCATTGCAAAATTAATGAAATTTTAAATCTCCTGCAAATTGCAAAAAAAAATAAAAAAGTCTGAAAAAATACTCTTGCCATAATACGTAGGTAATATTTTATTGTTTAGAAATCATCTTGTGTTATTGATTTCATTATAAAATAAATTATGATTGTATGGATAAGAAAAGACTGACCGCAGAAAACGGTCGCCCAATCGCCGACAACCAGAATATACAGACTGCTGGTCTGCGAGGACCTATGTCTGTCAATGATCCGTGGTATCTTGAAAAAATAGCCCATTTTGATCGTGAGGTGATACCGGAAAGACGTATGCACGCCAAAGGCTCCGGTGCATTCGGCACGTTTACCGTCACAAATGATATTACAGAGTTTACACGAGCCTCTATCTTTGCAGAGGTGGGTAAACAGACGCCATGTCTCGTGCGCTTCTCAACGGTGGCTGGCGAACGTGGAGCAGCCGACGCCGAACGCGACATACGAGGATTCGCAATGAAATTTTACACGGATGCAGGCAACTGGGATTTGGTGGGGAATAATACTCCTGTGTTTTTCCTGCGTGACCCTCTGAAGTTTCCCGACTTGAATCATGCCATAAAACGCGACCCACGCACCGGTATGCGTAATCCTGCCGCCAATTGGGATTTTTGGACGCTTTTGCCCGAAGCGTTGCATCAGGTGACGATAACGATGTCGCCGCGTGGCATACCTGCCTCGTTCCGCCACATGCACGGGTTCGGTAGCCATACCTACAGCTTTATAAATAAGGATAACAAACGCACTTGGGTGAAATTCCATTTCATCACCATGCAGGGTATAAAGAATCTTACCGACAGTGAGGCAGAGACTATCATCGCCAAGGATAGGGAGTCGCATCAGCGTGATCTTTTTGAAGCCATTGAGAGAGGGGATTTCCCACGTTGGCAACTGAAGGTGCAGCTTATGACTGAGGATGAGGCGAAGGAATACCATATAAATCCGTTTGATCTGACAAAGGTATGGTATCATAAGGATTTCCCGCTTCGTGATGTGGGTATCCTTGAACTTAACCGTAATCCTGAGAATTTCTTTGCCGAGATTGAGCAGGCTGCCTTTAATCCGGCAAATATCGTCGACGGCATCGGTTTCTCTCCCGACAAGATGCTTCAGGGACGTCTTTTCTCCTACGGTGATGCGCAACGTTATCGTCTTGGTGTCAATCATAACCTTATACCAGTGAACAGTCCAAGATGTCCGTTCCATTCGTATCATCGCGACGGACAGATGCGCACTGATGGCAATTGCGGCAGAACCATATCATACGAGCCGAACAGTTATGGCGAATGGCAAGATACTCCTTCAAGAAAGGAACCTCCGTTGGAGCTGCATGGTGATATGTATAACTATGATGAAAGGGAATATGACAATGACTATTACACGCAGCCCGGAAAGTTATGGCGTCTTATGAGCGCGGAGGATAAGAGGGCGACGTGTAGCAATACTGCCACTCAGATGGAGGGGGTGCCCCTCTTTATAAAGCAGCGTCATGTCAGGGCTTGCCATAATGCGGATGAGGAGTATGGCAAGATGCTTGCCGAGGCATTGGGCATAGATCTTGCGGAGGCACTTGTGGCGGAGGATCCGGCACATCCATCATGGGATAAACGTGAGATCCATTGAAAGACGTGAGTCAAAGACGTTGTGGATTTTATTAAATTTTTATTAAAGATTTAATCGGATAAGGATATTTAGATTATTAAGTGGTAACTTTGCATCGGAGGATGATGTTGCTTGAAACATGTTTATTGAAGTCTTGACAATTTTATGCTCCATAATGAAGTTGTCAAGACTTCAGTCTTAATAGTTGATTTGATCTATGGATGCAGTGAAAATATTGGTTATAGAGGATGATGAAACTCTCGCGGATACTCTTCAGTTTAATCTGGAGCTGGAGGGGTATGACGCCATGAAGGTATATAGTGCTGATGAGGCGATGGATTTGGATCTGCCCTCATTCTCATTGATTGTGCTTGATGTGATGATGGATGGCACAAACGGTTTTCAATTCGCAAAGAGATTGAAGAGCGATGCCGCCACCGCCTCCATACCGATTATTTTCTGCACAGCAAAAGATACGGAGGATGACATGGTGACAGGTTTCCATTTGGGTGCTGATGATTACATATATAAGCCTTACACGATACGCAACGTTCTGACACGGATAAAGGCAGTGCTCCGACGGACTGCCTCTCCGGCGACTCCAAAAAAGGATGCGGAGGAGGATGTGATAACCTATAAGGGGATAACCGTGGATAAGAGATTCAAGCGATGTATGGTCGACGGGCAGGAGGTGAAACTCGTGAAGAAAGAATTTGAGATACTATCGCTACTTATCTCCACTCCCGGCAGGATATACACACGAGAGGAGATACTTGACCGCGTGTGGAAGAGGGAGGCGATTGTGCTCGACCGCACAATCGATGTCAATATCACGCGCCTGCGCACGAAACTTCATCCATACGGCAGACATATAATCACCCGTTCGGGCTACGGCTATGGCTTCGAGTAGAATCACGTATCATCATCGGCTGTTTCTATGGCTACTGTCGTTCCTGGGACTGTTCATGGGTTGCTTTGTGATATTTCAGTATGACCGCGAGAAGAAATATAAGGCGGAGCAGCTTAATGAGCGTCTGCAATTATATAACGTGGGGATTGCGGATGCAGTGATGAACGGTGTGTCGCCACAAGAATATCTTGCCGGATGCAAGGAGCCGTTTGAGGAATTGAGGGTGTCTATCATCAATAATGACGGCAGGGTCGTGTTTGACAACACGCTTGACACCTTGCCGACAGAGAATCATCTTTCCCGTCCGGAGATAAGGGATGCATTGCGCAGCGGCATCGGTTTTGCCCGACGTAGACATTCGTTTACCACCAACGACACATATTTCTACTCAGCGATGTCTAACGATTCCATAATCGTAAGGACTGCCGCTCCCTATACGATGAGTGTTCGCGAAATGCTGAAGGCTGACAGTGCGTTCCTTTGGTTTATGTTTGGCATGGCTGGGGTGATGAGCGTGATAGGGTATTATGCCACCCGTAAGATCGGGCATACGATAACGCGTCTCAATCAGTTTGCTGCAAAGGCGGAACGTGGGGAGCAGATTTATGGCGACGATCCTTTCCCACATGATGAGCTCGGGGATATTTCCGGTCATATAGTGCAGCTTTATGCCAATCTCCAGCAGGCGATGATGGAGCGCGACAGGCAACATGAGGAGTCGCTTAGACTTGAACATGAGAAGAATCTGATCAAACGGCAACTCTCTAATAACATCAACCATGAACTGAAGACTCCGGTGGCTGCGATGCAGGTGTGTCTGGAGACTATCATCGAGCATCCGGATCTGCCGCAAAGTAAGAAGGATGTATTTGTAGGACGTTGTTATGATAATTGCCGGCGTCTTCAGCAGCTGCTTGCCGATGTCTCCACCATCACTCGTCTTGAAGATGGGCAGTCGATGATTGAGAAAGAGCCTATAGATCTTTCAACTCTGATAAAAGCGGTGGTGGAGGAATATTCTGCTTCCGGCATACCCATAAGGCTGGATATCCCGTCGGAGATGAAGACGGTTGGAAATTATTCTCTACTTTCCGCTGTATTCAGAAATCTTATATCGAATGCCAACGCCTATTCACGTGCATCGCTGATAAGTATCACTGCCCATGACTCCGTATCAGGCGAATGGATTATTGATTTTAGGGATAATGGCATAGGAGTGGATGAGTCGCATCATTCGCGTCTGTTTGAGCGATTCTACCGTGTGGATAGCGGACGTAGCCGAAATTCGGGAGGCACTGGGCTTGGGCTTTCAATCGTGAAGAATACGATACTCTTCCACGGAGGCACTATCACGGTCAGTAATCATCCGGAGGGTGGACTCCGGTTCCTGATCACTTTACCGGGAACATAGATAACTTCAATTTCACATTTTTGAAACATTTCGGTAAGATTTATGAAATAAAATCTTGAGAACTTTGCCATAGAAACAATAAACTGTAATACTATGGAGTATGTTTTTATCGGCA
The DNA here is from genome assembly GCF_004793975.1 of Lepagella muris. NCBI lineage: Bacteria > Pseudomonadati > Bacteroidota > Bacteroidia > Bacteroidales > Muribaculaceae > Lepagella > Lepagella muris. The sequence goes on along the minus strand of NZ_SRYB01000011.1, from coordinate 99,727 downwards.
TTGTTATTTTTCTTTTTGTACTCGCTGTGTTTGACCTCACTGTGGGGGTCAGCAATGATGCGGTCAACTTCCTCAATTCAGCAATCGGCTCCCGTGCCGCATCGTTCAAGACAGTTATCATTATCGCCGCCGTGGGGATTTTCCTGGGCGCGGTGATGAGCAACGGCATGATGGATATTGCCCGTAATGGCATATTCAGACCTGAGCAGCTGTCGTTCTTCGACGTGATGTGCATATTCACGGCTGTGATGGTCACGGATATAATCCTTCTGGATATCTTTAATTCCCTGGGAATGCCCACATCGACGACCGTCTCAATGGTGTTTGAATTGCTTGGTGCCACGTTTGCTGTCGCCCTTTTCAAGATAGCCGGGAATCCTGAGCTGTCGCTCGGTCATCTTCTTAACACGGAAAAGGCGTTTGAGGTTATTCTCGGCATATTCTTGTCGGTGGCGATTGCCTTCTTTTTCGGTACGTTGGTGCAATATCTCAGCCGATTGTGGTTCTCGTTTGATTACAAGAAAGGTCTCTCATGGAAGATCGGTATATTCGGAGGAATAGCCACGACAGCTATCGTCTACTTCCTGATACTTAAAGGTGCGAAAGGATTGACGTTCATGACTCCCGAAGTGAAGGGATGGATTAGTGATAATACAGGCATATTGATGGGCGTTTGCTTTGTGGTTTCTACATTGGTGATGCAGTGTCTGCATTTCCTGAAGGTGAACGTATTCAAGATTATAGTGCTTTTCGGCACATTTGCTCTTGCCATGGCATTTGCCGGTAACGACCTCGTGAATTTTATCGGTGTTCCGCTGACTGGTTTTGCCTCGTGGCAGGATTATGTAGCACATGGGGGAGGTAGTCCCGACGCATTTCTTATGACTTCATTGACAGGGGCAGCATCTACCCCGGTATATTTCCTAATCGGGGCGGGCGTCATTATGGTGGTGGCGTTGGCAACGTCAAGGAAAGCTCAGAAAGTGGTGGAGACATCAGTCAATCTGTCGCGTCAGGATAGTGGCGAGGAGATGTTCGGTTCGTCGAAACTCGCGCGTAGAATCGTGGGATGGGCTCTTGCCGTATCGGGCTGGATTGTATCCCACACTCCGGAGGGGGTAAGACGTTGGGTTGGGAGAAGGCTTGATACCAACCGTGCGATACTTTATAATGGTGCTGCGTTTGACCTTGTGAGGGGTTCGATCAACCTTGTGCTCGCAGGTATGCTTATCGCCTTGGGCACATCGCTGAAACTGCCTCTATCAACGACCTACGTCACGTTTATGGTGGCGATGGGCACGTCTCTTGCCGATCGTGCTTGGGGTCGCGAATCGGCAGTGTTCCGCATCACAGGCGTCATTTCAGTCATTGGCGGATGGTTCATTACAGCCGGGGCAGCCTTTATTGGAGCAGCACTGATCGTAAGCATCATGCATGTTGGGGGTGCCACAGCGATTGTGGTTGTTGCAGTAGTCGCAGTGGTGATTCTGTTACATAGCAATCTTCGCCGACGCAAGGAGGAGACGGCAAGTGAGAACACTCTCTTCCAGAGTATCCTTGCTTCCGGCGACAAGCGCAAGGCTTGGAATCTTCTGAAACTGTACCTTGCCGAGAATCAGAAACTGTTTCTGGAGTTTGCTATGGAAACGCAGAAAAACATCATATCCGGCTTCTTCTCCGATAATTCCCGTCAGCTTGACAAGGCTATTGTCGGCATGCGTAAGCAGAAGGATGTGCTGAAGAGCAACCGTAGAAAATCCACGCTTTGCCTTCGCCATGTAGAGCCGGACGTAGCGATTGAGATGAACACATGGTTCCATACGGCAAGCAATTGCCAGATGGGGATACTGTATAATCTTCTACGTATCGCGGAAGTATGCCATGAGCATGTCGACAACCATTTCCGTCCGTTGCCGAAGGGATATGCCGAACTTGCCATTCCATTGTGTGAGGAGACAACCGGTCTTTTCCACACTACCATCGGATTGTTGGGAAATCCTGAACCTTCGCGGGTAATCGGTCTGCGCAGTAGCTGCGACAATCTGAAGAATCGTCTGTCATTGTTATGCCGACGAGTGTATGGCGAGATACGTCAGGGTGAGTCGCAGGATATGGGTGTGCTCTACGTCTACGTCAATATGCTTCAGGAGATGCAGGAGATAGTGTCGAGTCTTCGCAAGTTGCTGAGGGCAGATGCAAAACTTATGTTGTCGCCGGAGACTCCAATCCGTATTCCGACCATATTTAACCGACCTGTTGATTCTGATGAAGAGTATGCGTTTTCTTAATACAGTATTTGCCGTTCTGCTGGCAATGAGTTGTATGAGTGTGAATGCCGAGGAGGTAGACTATCGCCCGGTGATAAACGGCACGGTAAGGGCGAAGTATGAGTATGAGCCTCAGATTTCGGCAGGACGATTTGAGGTGAGAAATGCCCGCATGAGCATCACCGGGAAGATTCTTCCTGTGGTGGGGTATAAGGTTGAGATCGACCTTTCTGATGAGGGTCGCATAAGGATGCTTGATGCCTATTGTCGTCTGTCTGCCCGGTCGTTCCGCGGATCCCTGACGGCGGGGCAGATGCGGGTGCCGTTTACGATAGATGCGCATCGCTCGCCACATCAGCAGTATTTTGCCAACCGTTCGTTCATCGCAAAGCAGGTGGGTAATGTAAGGGATGTGGGATTGACTGGTATGTATGGATTTGGGGAGAGGGTACCAATCACTCTTGAAGCCGGCATATTCAACGGTTCGGGATTGACGGATCAGAAGAATTTCTGGACAAAGCGGTATAATTTCTCAGTCAAGGCTACAGCCGTTGTTGATAATGTGACGGTGGTTGCCGGATGCCAGCGGATATCGCCGGACAGTGTTGGGATTATGATGTGGGATATAGGAGCATTTTATGACGACACTAAGTGGCACATAGAAGGGGAATATCTGCGAAAGAATTATTCCGGTAAGTTCTCCTCAGTTAATGCGGTGGATGCGTTTGTTGCACGTCGTTTTCCTTTGAAGAGGATCTTTAGTGGCATATCGGCATTAGGTCGTTATGACTACATGTCGGATCATAGCGACGGTGTGCGGGATGATTCGGGGAATCTTGTCATAAATGATCATGGGCGTCATCGTATGACGCTTGGTGCCACACTGCATTGGGGGAGCCGGTCGATGTATGCCGATTTGCGAATAAACTATGAGCAATATTTCTACAAACCCGGAATAACGTCTGGGATCTCTGACAGAAACAAAATAGTGATAGAACTGATGTGTCGGTTCTGATAAAAAGCGCACGAAGAAACAAAAGAAATTAAGAAAATATTTTTCTGCAAGAAAATTTCTTTGTTTCTTTGATTTTTTTGTGATAAATTTATAAATTTGCGGTTGAATAGTATAACAATGATTTGGATTATTCTCGGGAAGGATGTTCCAGAAAGATAAGAAACGTTATGCGTGTCTTGAGATTCCGGTATATATGAAAATCACTAAACGTAAAATTGCGCTGATGGTTTCCTACGACTTGAAGATTGATACATTGTATATTTGGCTCACGTTTCCGATATTATAAACTAATTTGCCTTAGAGTCAGAAGGTCAATAGCATATCTTATTATGAAAAAGTATCACGTTTCAGCTGCATTGTTGCTTTTGTCGGGATTGCCGATGTTTTCGCAAAATCCTGTGGTTGACAATCCGAATAATAAGGGTTATTTCGGTATCCGTCTTGGGGGTGAAATCACGTGTCCCGGTAAGCTGTCGGTGGAAAACTTCAGTGTGAGTGCATTCAAGAATGGTGGTGGTGTTGAGTTTGGTGGAATCTACAATTTCCCTGTGGTTGCGAACTTCTATATAGAACCAGGTTTGAAATTCTATTATAATACGTATTCATTCAAAGATTTCTCGATAATGGATATTGAGGAGGATATCGTCATACAGAGTGCAAGTATGAGGAAATTCGGTATGCGTATTCCGGTGATGGCAGGTTATCATTTCGACTTTACGGATGATGTGAAACTGTCGTTGTTCACTGGTCCGGAACTGGAGATTGGTCTTTCCGCCAAGGGGCATGTCAAGGGTAGTTTTCAGGGTATGGTGATAGATGAGTCGGAAAGTGCGTATGGGGATAACGGGGGCATGAACCGCGTGGATCTTCTGTGGGGAGCCGGTGCAGGCATCACGTATCAAAATTTATATTTTGGAGTGAGTGGTGGCATCGGCATGCTCAACATGCTAAGTGACTCCGATGTCAAATTCCATGAGAACAGAGTGACCTTTAGCATCGGATACAACTTCTGAAATAACTACCACCAAGAACGCGGAGGTCACAGAGATTTTATATAAAAACTTTGCGTTCTCTGCGTTCTTGGCGGTAAATCCACCACGGAGAACGCTGAGAGCATGGTATCTGATTATTCGGAGATGGTGTTACCGCTCTGATAGGATTCCACTACATATAATTCGATATTCGGATAATTGGCTGATGCTTTTTCCAAAACATCTTTCACATCATTCCATTCCAAACCACCCAATCCGGCTCCAATGGCAGGAAGGGCAATCTTGGTTACATCTTCTTCTGATGCCAGGTCCAACATCTTGGTTACCGATTTTTCAATATATTCCAACTTAGCTTTGGTTCTCCATGTGAGCTGTGTGGCAAGGTTATATATGTGTCCTATGCCATAATCGTAATCAAACACATCTCCGGGAATATATTCCCCGTTTTTGCACAATTCCTTATATTCCAAATACATTTCGGGATATTTATTACGGAATTGTAATGCTATGCCTTTACCCATAGCTCCGGCACAATTACATCCGTGTGCAAAACTTGTCACATCGGTTAAGGTGAAAATGTCTCCTTTTTCAATATATGTGATCATCTGATAATGTCTATTTTATTTGGTTTTACGGTTATACTCGGCTGATTGAGGAATGATTATACATTGACGGATAGGATCCTCGGAATGACAGATAATTTTCAATCCAAAACTCCCTTATCATTTTGTATTATATTTAAAATTTGAGCCGTTTTCGTAGCGAAAGTACAAATTTAGCCTGAAATTTTGGTATAATCAAGAAAATATGAGAATATTTGGCATTGAGAAATAACTTTAGAAATTGGTAAAAAAGACGCACGAAGAAATACAAGAAAAGAAGAAATTTCTTAGTGAAATTAAGAAATAAACCATGGGTAACGCGGAGTGTACGGAGAAATGTGTTTGATGGATTGTTGGAGTTTGTTTGTATGGAATATTTTTGTAAATTTGCAGATGGATAGTGTGTTGGAGAAAGTATATGATTATGTGAATATTTTAGTTGTTGATAATGTGTTATGTGTGAGAAGTCTATAAAGATTGTGATTCTTTTTGTAGTTTTATCGGTTTTGTCGGTGACGTTTCAAGGGTGTAATAAATCAAAAAAAATCTCTACAATTGCTGTTGAGGATACCAAAGATACTGTTCTTGCAGATTATGATACAGTAAGTACAAAACAGGCAGAAGCTACAGAAACAGTTTCTACTGAAGAAATCCTTAATGAAGATGAACATGCAATTATGCCTCCTACTGACAAGGATTTATATTACCTGAATGATTATATAGCCAACCGGTTTGATGCATTATCATTAGACAATCCTATTCGGCAGAATGTCTATTCTTGGGGAATAGGTAGTGATTGTGTTCATGTATACATGATGATTAATACTCCACGGTGGAGGAATAAGTTCCGGCAAGAAATATGTGACTCCCAACATATCAGATTTGAGGGTCCGGAAAAACCTGAGAAGATCAATATTCCTGTAAGGGCTGATATCTCTCCTGACAGTATCAGCTTGTTGCCTATTGCCGATTCATTTCCGAAAGATTCCAAGTCTGTCTCTTTTTCATTAAAAAATTATGGTTCAAGATCTATATCTTTCGGTGAAAATTATACGGTGGCATATCAAGGGGAAGATGGAACTTGGTATAAACTTCCATCTCAAGGTGTCTATAATTCCATTGGATTCAGTTTGAGGAAGGGTGGTAACCATGAATTTAAGGTGGGAATGCGTCCTGCTCTCAATGATAACAAACCGGGCACGTATCGTCTTTATAAGAAGATTGAATTTGAGGATAACAACGACCAATTCTGGATTATGACAGAATTTCAGTTATACTGATACTAAACCCAAAAGGTGTAAGCAGAGAAATTATATAAAACTTTGCGTTCTCTGCGTTCTTTGCGGTAAATCCACCACGGAGAACGCGGAGATCACGGAGATTTTTATTTAAGAACTTTGCGACTCTGTCTTAGTGGTGTTTTACCACGGGAGATATGAATGTTTGGAATTACGGAATGTTTTTGTAAATTTGCAGATGGATAGTATGGGTTAGGGTGGTTCCCTGAAATGAGGGGATGGAGTGTTTTTATACCATGTAAAATCAATCGGAATCTTTATGTTGCAAAATCTGACTGAAGAACAAATCGTGCAACTGGCGCCGGATGCTGCTTCTGTAAAGGCAGGGAAGGGATTGGCTGTCAAGTCGAAATGGCCGCTGTTGCATTTTAGCCAGCGTGCAGTGTGGGGGCATTGTCAGGGTAGTGGCAAGAATCCGTATCAGACTGTCGTCGATATGAATGAGATTGCATTCCGATGTTCTTGTCCAAGCCGTAAGTTCCCTTGCAAGCATGGTCTTGGGCTACTGTTGCTTTATGCCGCACATCCGGAACTGTTCTCTTCTGAGGAGGAACCCGACTGGGTGAGCGAATGGCTTTCCAAACGTGAGGCGAAAGCCGAGAAGAAGGAGCAGAAGGCTAAGAGTGACAAACCTGTAGATGAGGAGGCACAGGCACGTCGTGCAGCGTCACGCCATAAGAAGGTGTTGGACGGTATCGACGATTTACAGATATGGATAAAGGATCTTTTGCGCAACGGGTTGCTTAACGTGCCGGAACGTGCATATTCTTTGTTTGACAATATAGCCCGACGTATGGTTGATGCCCAGGCTACAGGACTGGTAAACAGGTTGAGAGCCATTCAGGAGATAGATTTCTATAAAGAGAGTTGGAAATATATCCTTACCGACCGGTTGAGCAAACTATACCTACTTTCTGAAAGCTACCGTCATATTGACGCCCAACCGGAGGATTGGAAATGGGAGATACGCACCCAGATAGGTTATCCGCAATCAAAGGAGGAGGTTCTTGCCGGAGAGGGTGTCCGGGATGAATGGATGGTGGTGCACCGTAGGGTGAGCGATCAGAATGGCGTAAGGATGTCGGCTTATTGGCTATATGGCAAGGAGAGCCGACGTTTTGCAGTTTACCTTGATTTCACAGCTCCCGGGAAATTGCCTGATTTCAATCTGTTGCCCGGCAGCACGTATTCCGCAGAGATATGCTACTATAAGGGCGTGGCGCAAATTCGTGGTCTTCTCAGGGATTACTCCCCGTCAGACAATCGGTTCATCCCGGAGTTCTGTCATGATTTAGATGAGGCTACTTCACTCTATCGGAAAACCATGCGTGAGAATCCGTTTGTGGAGGAGATTCCTATGCTTGTGGATAATCTTCGGATAGCATCGAAAGGGAAGGATTTGTATCTTTTGGATGCCGCCGGCAAAGCGGTCGTCGCAGAGGTGGATGATGCAATAAAGACAGATATCCTTGCAATCACGGGTGGAAAACCGTTCTCCGTTTTCATACTTGCCGGAAATGTGGTCTGGCAATTGAAATCTATATGGTCGGAATCTGAATTTTATTCATGGAAAGATGAAATTAATTGAACCTATCATAAATACTGCCTTGCTTGGCACCGGTACGCAGGAATACATACCCGGATCGCTTGCGGCTCCTCTTGATGATGCTTTCCGAAAGATCCGGGAGAGTGGTGCCGACAAGGAGAGTGCATTCTATCAGATGTCTGCCATAGCCTTTGCATATCATAATGCCGGAATGGAGGCTGCCTCTGATGATGGCGTGCATGCGGTGGAGGAGTCGCCGGAAGAGACGTTGCCTTATCTTCCAAAGGCAGCTGGTGAATTGTTGCGCACGCTTGTGGTCAATAAGTATAACTATCTGCTCATATATGCCTACCGCAGATGGGATAATTTGGGGCGGATTATACCGCCATTCTATCTGCCCGAACTGATCTCCCATGCCTGCGTCAGCAATAACCCTAACCGTAGTAAGGAACAGGAATTACTTTCCCGTCTGTCGGGCAGAAGAGGGGAATGGCTTGCACGCCTCATGGGATTGAGTCTTTCCGGCGAGAAGGAACCTACGGAGTGGGACACCGCATCGCATGAGGAGAGGAAAATGATGCTTCTCCGCATGAGGGAACGGGTGCCTTCGGAGGGGTTGGCGTTGCTTGGCTCCGAACTTAAGAATGAGCCGGCGGCGCGGCGCGATGAACTGATACAATGTCTGAAAGTGAATCTGAGTAAGGATGACGAACCGTTTCTTCAGGAGATTGCGAAGTCTGACCGTAGTGCGGTTGTAAGGACTACGGCATTGCGTCTGTTGTCGAAGTTGCCGGATTCCGAACTTGTAAAGAGATATTGCAGTCTGCTTGAGGGGAATATAAAGTGGAGGATGCTGATGGGATGGTCTTACGGAACAATCTCATACACCCCGGAGATGAAGTCTCTTGGTCTGGAGGAGGTCAGCCCGAACAAGGGGGAGAAGGATAGCGACTATCTGCTGCGCCAGTTGGCTGAACGCGTGCCTTTAAGTTTCTGGGCGAAATTATATGACTGCACCCCGGAGAAAGCGGCTGCAAAATTAGCGGCTCGTCCTCCATTCGGCAAATATTTCGACGTATGCAGTGCGATAGAGACCTTTAAGGACAGGATGTGGGCATTCCAGACCCTGAAGGACAGTCCGGAGGAGTACAGATGCGTAAGATTGATGGGACTCTTGTCGCCACAACAGAGGGAGGAGATAAAATTCACCCTTAACGAAAGGGGGCTCGATATCCCTTCATCATGGTTTAATGAGGATGGAGAGGAATGGGGAGTCAAATTCTCCACGAGGATATTGCAGCATGTGGTTCGCTCAAGATTCTATTATTTTGATAAGGATATGGTGGAGCGGCTTGCTTTGCGTATGCCTCAGTCGCTGCGTCGGGAAGTGGAGAGATATGCGTCGGAATATGATGAACAGCAGATGCTCAGTAAATTTTTCCGTATGCTGAATGAATACATGATAATAAAAGGACAAATAAACACCTTGTTAAACGACAATATATTATGAACCTGCTCAGACAACATGCCGAACAACAGTTTGCAGAAGAATTGCATGAGTTGAAAAAGAATGAAACAAATCCGGTGCCGGAAAATTGGGAGATGTCGCCGCAATCGGTGGTCACTTATCTGATGGGAGGCACGCTAAAGAATGGGTTTGAGGTGTCGCCGAAATATATAGGCAACCGCCGGTTGATGGAGATAGCCGTAGCCACTCTGGTCACAGACCGCGCGCTATTGCTATATGGGCTTCCCGGCACGGCGAAAAGCTGGGTGAGTGAGCATATCGCAGCGGCTGTAAGCGGTGACTCTACATTGATAGTGCAGGGTACTGCCGGAATCGGTGAGGAGGCTATACGTTATGGTTGGAACTACGCACGCTTGCTTGCAGAGGGTCCAAGCGAGGGGGCGTTGGTTCAGACTCCGGTGATGAAAGCGATGCAGGAGGGTAAGATTGCGCGTATCGAGGAGCTGACGCGTATCGGTTCCGACGTGCAGGATACCCTTATCACTATTCTCTCGGAGAAGACTCTTCCGATACCGGAACTTAACAAGGAGGTGCAGGCTATCAGGGGATTTAATGTGATAGCTACTGCCAACAACCGCGACAAGGGTGTGAACGATCTTTCAAGCGCGTTGAAACGAAGATTCAACACTGTGATTCTCCCATTGCCCGACAGCATTGAGGAGGAAACGGATATAGTGCGCAGGCGTGTGGAGAGTTTTGAAAAGGTGATGAGTCTGCCTTCCGAGCGTCCGGCATTGGAGGAGATACGGCGCGTTGTGACAATTTTCAGGGAACTGCGTCAGGGCGTGACGTGCGATGGAAAGTCGAAACTTAAATCTCCTTCCGGCACTCTCAGCACAGCTGAGGCAATATCTGTGGTCAACAACGGGTTGGCTATGGCAGGCTATTTCGGCGACGGCGTGATACATGCAGAAGATCTTGTGTCGGGAATATTGGGCGCGGTGATAAAGGATCCGGTGCAGGATAAGGTGGTATGGCAGGAGTATATGGAGACTGTCGTTAAGAAACGCGACGGCTGGAAAGACATATACCGCGCATCAAGAGACTTTATATAAAGCGGTATCAGCCCCCAGCCCCTAAAGGGGGAGTTTGTTTCCATAAACCATAAACCATAAATTATAAACCATAATCAATGGCTACTCATCTATTGGGAATAAGACATCACGGTCCGGGGTCATGTCGCAATGTGGCGTCATATCTTGAGGAATTGAAGCCGGATCTCATTCTGCTTGAGGGTCCTCCCGAAGCTGACGGTCTGCTGAAAGATGTGGTGGATCCGCAAATGGTTCCGCCGGTTGCACTTCTCGCTTATCAACCGGACGCTCCTCAGAATGCCGTGTTCTATCCGTTTGCAGACTTTTCCCCCGAATGGCAGACAATACGTTACGCCGTGCGTAATGGCGTGGAGATACGCATGTTTGACCTGCCGTTGTCCTACTCCATGGCATTAAATAATGACTCCGCAAATGATGATTCCGCGCAGTCCGTTCAGGAGGATAATTCGGAGGGGAGTATGACGGATGCGGTCAAGAGAGATCCTTTTGATTATCTTGCGGAGATTGCCGGATATGCGGATGGTGAGTCGTGGTGGGAATCCACGATAGAGATACGCCATGACAATGCCGGCGTATTCGAGGGGGTGCAGGAGGCAGTCACGGCATTGCGTGATGCGCTTCCGGAGTCTACTTCTCCGCGCGATCTGCTGCGCGAGGCGTGGATGAGGAAGATGTTGCGAGCCGCACAGAAGGAGAATTTCGAGCGGATAGCCGTGGTGTGCGGTGCATGGCACGTGCCCGCTTTGAGCCGTATGCCGAAGGTGAAGGATGACAATGAACTGCTGAAGGGTCTTCCGAAGGTAAAGGTGGAGTGTACGTGGATACCATGGACCTACGACCGCCTGTCTCTGCGTAGCGGATATGGCGCGGGTATCATGTCGCCCGGATGGTATGACTATCTGTGGAATAATCCGGATGACGATGGTACACGATGGGTGGCAAACGTGGCGGCTCTGCTACGTCAGAAGGATATGGATATATCGGTGGCGCACGTGATAGAGACTATCCGGCTTGCTCATGCTACGGCTGCGTTACGCGGTCTACCATCTCCGTCGCTCGCAGAATATAATGAGGCAGTCACTACGGTGATGGGTTTCGGTGATGATGTGCTTCTCTCAATAATAAGAGAGCAGATGATTATCAGCGACCGTCTGGGGAGTGTGCCCGATAATGTCCCGAAGGTGCCGCTGCTCAGTGATGTGGAGCGACAGCAGAAGAGGCTGAGAGTGCCGTTTAAGGCTGGTATAAAGGAACTTGCTCTTGATCTTCGTAAGCCGGGTGATCTTGAGCGCAGCATCCTCTTCCATCGGCTGAACCTGCTTGGTATAAGCTGGGCGACACCCGGCATAAGCGAAGGGAAGGGCACTTTCAAGGAGACGTGGACGCTTTATCATAATCCGGAGCAGATCATTCGTATAATCGAGGCGGCTATCTGGGGAAATACCTTGGAGGAGGCTGCACGGAAATATATGTTGAGTCAGACGGAGAAGGCGGAGCGTATCATGGATCTCACCCGACTCTTGAAGAATATAATCCCCGCTGATCTTCCTCAACTTGTGGAGTCGATCACGCGGCGTCTTGACAGTCTTTCGGCTGCCTCGGCAGATATAGTTGATATGATGAGGGCTTTGCCCGACCTTGCAGGTATTGTCAGATATGGAGATGTACGCAATCTCGATTTCTCGAATGTAAGGGGTATGCTCCACACGATGACCGCCCGTATCCTTGCCGGTGGCGTGCTTGCATGCGTGAATATAGATGAGGATGCGGCTGAAAGTCTTCTTGAACGCCTGATAGCTGCCGACTACGCGCTCTCCACTCTTGATGATGCTGAACTGAATGAGATGTGGACGGGTTTCATATCCCAACTTCGCGGCGGCTCCAATGTGCATCCCGTCATAGCCGGATATGCCACCCGTATGCTCCACGATAAGCGTCTGCTCTCTTCGGAGGAGGTGGCGGATGCGTTGGAATATCGTTTGTCGGTGGGGAATACTCCGGCAGAGATGGCTTATTGGCTTGAGGGTTTCCTACGAGCTTCCGGCACCGTCTTGCTGCTTGATGAGAATCTTTGGAACCTTGTCAATGACTGGATATGCTCTCAGGATAAGGATACGTTTATGGAATTGCTTCCGATTCTGCGACGCACGTTCAGTGAGTTCACTCCGGTGGAACGTCGCAAGCTCGGAGAGAAAGCAAGGATGAGCAGCGGCACCACTGGCACACGTGATGTCAATGGGGGAGAGATGCCGCATAATGAGGAGGATGCCGCCAAGGTGTTGCCGGTGGTGTGCCGACTGTTGGGTTTATAAGATGGAGTCTAAGGTGATATTGGTTAAGATGATAGAGCTATGGAAGAGGAATATTTGAAAAGATGGCGATTGATTCTCGGTGGCGCGGAGGCAGACGGCACTAATGTGCCACTGAATATAGAGGAACAGCGTATCGACCGTTCGCTGGAGGCGATATACGACAGCGACAGGAAGGGTGGTCTCGGTTCGTCGGCACCGAAAGTGAGCCGTTGGCTTGGCGACATAAGGGAGTTTTTCCCTCAGACTGTCGTGCAGATTATTCAGAAGGATGCGGTCAAGAGGCTGAATCTCACTTCTCTACTGACAGAGAAGGAGATGCTTCAGACGGTGGTGCCTGACGTTCATCTGGTGGCTACATTGATGTCGTTGAGTCGGGTGATTCCGGAGAAGAATAAGGAGATGGCACGTCAGGTGGTGCGTCAGGTGGTTGATGAATTGCTCCGCAAGTTGTCGGCTCCCACGCAGCAGGCGGTGAGCGGTGCGCTCAACCGTTCGTCGCGTCGTCGTAATCCCCGATATAATGAGATAGATTGGAACACTACCATTGTGAAGAATCTCAAGAATTATCAGCCGGATTATAAGACGATCATACCGGAGGTGCGCATCGGCTACGGCAGGAAGCGGAAGGCATTGAAGGATATAATTCTTTGTCTTGACCAGAGTGGCTCGATGGGTACGTCTGTCATTTATTCCGGCATCTTTGGTTCGGTCTTGGCATCTATCCCGTCGGTAAGTACGAGGATGGTGGTGTTTGACACGTCGGTGGTGGATCTGACGGAGGAGTTGCAGGATCCGGTTGACCTTCTGTTTGGAGTTCAGCTTGGAGGAGGCACGGATATTGCGCGGGCGTTGACTTATTGTCAAGGCTTGATCACGCGTCCGGAGGAGACGGTGCTGGTATTGGTGACGGATCTATATGAGGGGGGCAATGTTCAGGAGATGCGCAAGAGGTTTGTCTCGATAGTCAACAGTGGGGTTCAGCTTGTGGTGTTGCCGGCATTGAATGATGATGGCGCACCATCCTACGACAAGGGTAATGCCGAGTTCTTGGCAGAGTTGGGCGTACCGACGTTTGCATGCACCCCTGATCGGTTCCCCGATCTCATGGCAGCCGCTCTCAGCAAGCAAGATATCGGCATGTGGGTGTCGCAGAATATCAAAACATAATACGGGCGGCACTCTCTGATAGCGTAAGACTCCTAATTTAATATTATGTTTTTTGGACGAATCATTGACTGCCGGTAGTGGTAGCCCGACATATATAACTGTTTAAGATTATCTGACAGAAACGAACGTCTTATAATGGCATCTGCTTTCTCGTTTGGTATGGTAAACCTTTTAATCTCCTGCATTACGAGTTTCGCCGGCAGTCCTATCCTTCGTCCAAATTCTACGAAGTCATCTGATGTCACTTGCCTTGTATCTGTAAGGTGAATGCCTTCTTTGAATAAACCTTTGTCAAGAGCAAATATTCTTGATTCATATATTTGGAGGGAGGTGTTTATTAGATCGTATGCTGGTGACAGATGATATTCTGTACCGTTACTGATAAGACTAAAGTTCTTAAGATGAGCATCATCATTTAAAGTAATGAAATTGAATAGTATGATTCTGAAAAATCGAAGTATGTCTATTGGGGCAGCTTTTACATATTTTCTAATAATTTCAGCACATTCTTCATAACTCCCATTATTGTATTTGAAATCGGATCCACCATTAGCTTTTGTTAATCCCATCAATGAAGCAAAATCTTCTTGTGCATATTTGCCACCGGGATAGACATCAAACCTACGAGTGATGTATGCCATTTGTCCATCCTTGAAAAAGCAAATCCCATTTGTTGCAGTTTCTATCCCATAAATTTGGGATGCTATTTGCATTGTGAGATTTTCATTAGCTGCACAATAATCATGATTGATTATTTGGTAGCCAACAGGGCGTGGCTTTAGAATATACATACTTTGCTCATTATCTTCAGAATAACGAAGTTCTCCATTGTCGCCAAGTACGAGTCCAAATTTCGGTTGGGCTCCGGAAAGTGATAGTCGACCGACATTTTTTATAGCCAGATGACTATTATTTCCAGAGGGAGATTCAAAATTTAGAATATGGCTTACGGTTTTTCCATTAAATAACTCTTTCAAGGCTGCTATAGAATATGTGGAATGCCCTTCACTAAGAAGAGATGGACAGATGTTTATTTCTCGTGGGTTCATAACGTTAATCATAAATAGGTTCTACTGTGACTGCGCCTACAGTGTCGTATCTGGCAGTTGCAAGAAGTATGCCGAAGTCATCATCCTTATCAATATGATGAATAGATGCTTGCATGGCACGATTCTCACCTTCTGAAAGAAGATTAAAAAAATAAGGGAACAGTACAGGTGAATGGTATTCTTTATCTTGTAATGGCATGGAAAGGCTCACACCGGGGAGTTTAGAATTGAGATACTCCTCGTGATATTTGAATTGATAATTTCGAGGAAAGTCAAATTCTGTTAAAATGCCTGCCTCAATGCCGTTTACGTAAACTTTACATTTTCTCATCGCTTTTAATCTTTAAGGGTGGTGTTTATTTGTAAACCAAGTGTATTAAGTATTGTCAATATAGTCAGAATTTTTGGATTACCATTCCCTCGTTCTATGGCTACTAATGTATTCAATCCCACACCAGCCAAAGCTGCCAGCGTGGGTTGGGTTATACCAAACGATTTTCTTCTGTCTTTTATTATTTTTCCGATCTCTTGATATGTCATGTTTTTTTGAGAATCACAGTATAGCGTGATTTATGCGCAAAGATAATATAAAATTATTAAATATCAAGTCAAAATCACAATATATTGTGATTTTGACTATAAAATACAGATGAAATATCTGATTTGATGCAAAAATCACAATATACTGTGATTTTCTATTTTTTATTTATTTGGCGTGAAAAATCAGATTTTTTGTATAATTTTGCGATTATCAAACTAATGAAGTTGTTTAACCATCAATAAAGCATATCAAAAGTCATGAAACTGAAAAAGTATTGTCTGTCAGTAGTTTTTTTATCGGTGTTGAATCTGTTGCCGGGGGCGGTTGCGGTCAATGCGCAGGAGAGAACCAAGCTATAGAGTTCACCATATACGCTTTTTCAAAAATATGTAATGGAGCCATCCCCATAGAAGTAGCGCAATGAGAATTTAACGATTTGTTTTCTACTAAAATTAAAAATATTGAATGTGATGAAAAAGTATTTTAATGTTAATCATTTAACAAAACCAACATTGTTTATATTCAATATAGTGGGATTCGTTATTGGTATATTGTGTTGTAGTATTCCTTCCAAAGGCAGTATAATTGAAGTATCAAACATAGAACAGGATTTTAAATTGATTCCCATTATCAACTATACCCCGGATGATTTTCCAAAGCAAATTATATCTCACTTTAAGTTCGATAAGTATTCAGAATCCTTATTCCTGGATCGAAAAGAGGACAATAATATATTTTTATGGTATAATGATTTGCTTGATAATGGGATTTATAAATTTGATTCAGTTTCTCCAAAATTAAGCACGTTTCAATATGAATTGATCTGCAAGGAGGATAGCTTATTTGTTTTCAATCCATTACCAACGCACAAAGTCACTCCACGAACTATAAAATATATAGGATTATTAAAGAATGGGAATTTTTTAATAGAGAACAAAGGAGAATTGATGAGTTTAGAGGACTTCATTAATTCAGAATTTGGATCCGTTGAAAATTATTCTCAATGTTATATCAATGCTGTTAAATCAAAGTTTTATTCATCAGGAAGTGGTATATATGATATTCATAGCACTAAAGAAGCAAACAATGTTTTAAAGAATAATTTCATATTTAACCTGATGAGTAATTCAGCCAACGATAAGCTATGTAATCTATTGTTTAAATTAATTTCAAATAGATTATGTATCTCAAGTATACAGTCGGATAAATTAAGAAATGTAGTCGGCAACCTGAGCAACAATCATATTGATGCATTAGATGATTTTTTAGCTGGCAAAAGTTACTTTTTGCCTAAAAACAGCAACCTGCACTCAGTATTTTCTCATGAAGAATTGAAAATCATTGAGAATATATTTCTTGAAGAAAACGCAAGATTACGCATAGCATTCTCTTTTTTAAACTCAAAAAATCTTAACATAGACAATAGCGGTCACTATATATCAGACAAGGATGCATTTAATATAATTAAAGAAAGTGTCTTTGTAGAGAACGAATGAGTTATACACTGTAATTCCTGATTTTTATTAGTCATATTGTCTTGTATAATCCGTTTTTTTGTATAACTTTGTGGTTATAAGCAAGTAGAGAATCTAAGTTATAAGTTATGAAATATGTCAATGTACATATAATCAAGACGTTAACTTTAATATTTTACTTTGATATTAAGCTTGTTTAAAACATATACTGTAAATATCAAAAGTCATGAATCTGAGAAAATATTGTCTGTCAGTAGTTTTTTTATCGGTGTTGAATCTGTTGCCTGGGGCGGTTGCGGTCAATGCGCAGGAGAGAACCAAGGTGATAGCCCATCGTGGTTATTGGCAGACTGCCGGGTCTGCACAGAACTCGATACGTGCTCTTGTAAAGGCAGACTCCATCGGCTGCTATGGTTCGGAGTTTGATGTGTGGATGACGGGCGATGGCGTGTTGGTTGTGAATCATGACCCTAATATCAATGGGGTCCGCATACAGACGTCGGCAGCTTCCGAGGTTATGCCGCAAGGATTGTCTAATGGTGAGCGTATCCCGACATTACACTCTTATCTTGACCGGGCAGGGAAACTCAATACCCGTATCATCCTTGAGATGAAGGAGCATGATGATAAGAGGAGAGAGGAGCTTGTGGTGAAGGATATTGTGGCTATGGTGGATGCCCGTGGACTTAATGATAGAGTGGAATACATCACATTCTCGAAAGAGGGACTACACAATTTCATAAAGTATGCACCGAAAGGCACTCCGGTATATTATCTGTCGGGCGACATGACTCCGCAGCAACTGAAGGAAGCCGGAGCCGCCGGACTTGACTACTATATCGGCACGATGCGCAAACATCCGGAATGGTTTAAGGAGGCACATCGTCTGGGACTTAAAGTGAATGTCTGGACCGTAAATAGTGCAGAAGACATGCGTTGGTGCATCGGTCAAGGTGCCGACTTCATCACCACTAACGCTCCGGAACTCCTTCAATCCGAAATATCGAAACAATAAGTGAAAATGAAGAGGGCTTTAGCCATAAAACTGGTATTGGTGTCATTATGCTCCGGATATGCGCGTGAACCACAACGTGGTTATCGTGGATTTTTTGAATGGGATAATTCTTTAGGGTCAATGCCATATTTTGATCATTCCGTAGGTGAGGATAAGAATGATTTTCAATGGATATTTGGATGCTCAACTGCTCACGGCTATCAAATAAATAAAAATGTATTTGTCGGGGCAGGTCTTTTGTTTGCTTTTGGTGCGCCTTCGCTTGAATGTACTTTGCCCGTATTCTTTGATTTTCGTTATGACCACAGTTTCGGTAAATTCAGACCTTTTGGAGATTTAAGAATCGGATATAACCTAACTGATGGAGGAGGGGTTTATTTCTCTCCCACAATCGGACATCGATTTGATTGGGGACGTAAAGTAGGGCTTAATTTAGGCATCGGTTTGACTTTGAGGGGACGTACATCAGATGTGTACAGGCTTGATTTAGTGCAAGGAACGTATCCAGATAACCCTCATTTTGAAATCGTTGATTTAGGAAGAAAACATTACGCGGATGCTTTCTTTACATTCCGCATCGGAATTGATTTTTAAGCAAAGTCTTTTCAATTGAAGTTGTCTCAACTTCAATTGAAAAGACTGATGTGATTCACAACTTGTATCTTCCCCAGCCATGTCTGATGGAGGGGATTATTGTTGGTTTAAACGAGATGTTGACAGGTCGTTTGCTTTTTGTGAGATGGTATAGCGGGTTATTATCATGATGCTGGTGAGCACTTCGGCGCATGGGATTGCAAGCCACAGACCGGCTACGCCTGTCAGCTGAGGGAGCAGTATGAAACTGGGCACAAGGAATATTATGCCCCGCAACATGGTGTAGATGGTGGATAATAATGCTTTCTCAATGCTTTGGTAGTAACCGATGAAAGCGATGTTGACGGCGAAGAATATTGCGCAGATGGAGAATAGCGGAAGACCTGACGTAGCCATTGAATAGGCAGGCTCTTCCGGTGAGAGAAACATCCTTACGATCCAGTCTTTTCCGCCCCATAACCCTACCATCACAATTATTCCACATAATACTGCCGTGAATAATGACACCTTCAGTGTGCGGTTCACGCGCCCTGTGAGATGTGCACCGTAATTATAGCTGATTATCGGTTGTGCGGATTGGGCAACGGCATTACTGATGGAGAAGACGATGGGGAAGAGGTAGCAGGCAATGGCGAATGCTGCCACACCATCCTCTCCAAGCATGGATATAAACATGTAGTTACCTGTGAGCATCATGATGCTCATTGCAAACTCTGTCAGGAATGTGGCGAAGCCGAGACGCATGATGTATAGCGTGTTGCGTAACGTCAGCAGAATGGCTGTCACGGATGTCTTTATGCGGTAGAAACGGAGTCTGTCGGGAAACCATACGAAATATGCCAGCACCATGAGTCCGGCGATGATACAGGCTATTGACGTGGCTATTGCCGCGCCTTTCACGCCCAGCCCAAGAGGGAATATCATATACCAGTCGAGCGCGATGTTGATGACCGCACCGACAATCTGCACCGTCATGGCGTATTTTGGGGAACCGTCAAGACGTATCAGCATCATGCCGACGCATTGTATGAACAGGAAGAATAGTCCGGGCAGTATCCACAGCAGGTAGTCGGTGGCATTTGACTCAAGCATCGGTGTACAGCCGAGAAGTTTAAGGAAGGGATGCGGGCATAATAAGGCACCGAAGCAGATAAGGCTTATTATTACCAATCCTACTGTGAATGCCTGTGTCATGATGATCCGGGCAGCTTTGTCATTATTCTCGGAAAGACGTATGCTTGCCACTACCGACGAACCGATACCGAACATGAGTCCGATACCTGTGGCAATCATATATATCGGAGCGACAATATTTACGGCTGCTATGCCGTTTGCCCCGACACCCTGACCGACGAAGATTCCGTCAATCACTGTAAGTGCGGAGTTGAAAATCATTCCGATGAGTGTGGGGAAGAACAATGCCCTGAATAGCGGACCAATCTTATCGTTCGCGAAATCAATCCTGTCTCTATCAAGTTTTCTATCTTTCATAATTCGGTTATTCTCCTTTTATGAATAGTTCGTTAATGAGTAGTTTTGATAAAAAATTTCAATGGTTCTTTTTCTGAAATTCATTGCAAAGTTAGTTCATTTTTATCTATTGGCATAAAAATCGGGATGTATTATGATATTTATGTCAAAAGTGTTATCTTTGTGCTGATAATGCGTCATGGAACTGATGACACATTATTAATTGGTATACTCATGTTTTTTTGATGTAATAAATTATCTTATTATGAAAATCTTACGCGACTTATTAATGCCGGTGAGCCTATTGGCGGTTTCTTTCGGGATGAATGCCATCAATCCTTATCTGCCTCTTTGGGAATATATTCCTGACGGGGAACCATACGTATGGGAGGATCCGGATAATCCGGGGAAGTACAGGGTGTATATCTACGGATCGCATGATACGGAGGTATCGACGTATTGCGGACGTAATCAGGTGGTGTGGTCTGCACCGGTGGATAATCTCAATGACTGGCGGTTTGATGGCGTGATATTTGAGAATGTGCGGGATGCAAATGGCAATCTTCTCAATCAGGAGGGGAAGGGGGATATATTGTATGCTCCAGACGTGGCTCTTGTGGTTGAGCCGAATGGTAAAAAGACATACTATCTTTATCCTAATGTTCAGGCTGGCGGTCGCAACGGACTTGTCGCCAAGTCGGATCGTCCGGATGGCCCGTTTACAGTGACAAACTGGAGCAAGGAGAATCCTACGGTGACGGATGGTGTGCTCGGTTTTGATCCTGCCGTATTTGTTGATGATGACGGTCGTGTGTATGGTTATTGGGGATTCGAAGAATCCAATGCTGCGGAACTTGACCCGAAGACAATGGCAACCGTCAAACCCGGTAAGAAAATAGTGAAAAATATGGTCAACAGCCATAAGGAGGATGGCGTTTTCCGTTTCTTTGAAGCCTCTTCAATGCGTAAGATCGAGGATAAATACGTATTTATCTTCAGCCGTATGACGGAGGATGGCGAATTTGGTCTGCATAAGACAAATTATACTCTTGCATACGCATATAGTGACAATCCGTTGGATCCGTTCACTTACGGCGGAACTATAATCGATGGACGTGGAAGACATACTCTTTCTGACGGGACAGTCGTCGCCACTGCTGACCCGCATGGGAATACCCATGGTAGTATCTGCGAAATCAACGGTCAGTGGTGGGTATTTTATCATCGTCAGACCGGTACGGATGAATTTAGTCGTCAAGCAATGGTAGCTCCCATCACGGTATCTGTCGAGAAAGGACATGGAGGAAAGGTGCTGATATCAGAGGGGGAATACAATTCATTGGGATTTGAGACTGACGGATTGAAGATTTCGAAGACTTATCCGGCTGCGATAGCGAGTCATTTCACCGGACCGAAGGGTGTGGAACTCAAATTTCCGAACCATATCTTCTCCGGATCATATATCTCTGCTGCAAGGATGGATGGCGATCCGTATAAGTTGCCGGAAGGTTCCGACATGCGGCTGACGCCTGTTGTCAACAATGTTGACGGTTCGATTGTAGGATATAAATATTTCAATTTTGATAATGCTCCGTCAGACCTCACTTTATGGCTCGAACTCGCGCCGAAAGGGGGAGAGGGTACGATTACGGTGTATGCCGGAGACCCGTATGAGTCTGACCGACAAGTGGAACTTGGCAAGGTCAATCTTCATGCAGACGAACCTGACGTTATGACGATGAAATCCATAACTGTAAGCAACTCCGACAGATTGAAAGGTAAGATGCCGGTATATTTCAGGTTTGAGTCAGACAAGAAGGATGTGTCGTTGTGTGACTTCTACACACTCCGTTTCCAATAATCAGGCATCAATCTCGTCATGTATTCAAGTCTATGGCGCTTGAAAAATTTTTATAAGTTCAGTGTTTGAGGCATTATATGTAGCACTGACCAGATAAGATATAATGGATTTCATTATTCTTATTTCTGCGACGTGCTCCATTGCCTTAAACAATCTTTTGAATCGAATGTCTTTATTTGACAATACATTCTTTGTTTGAATAGTGAAATCCTTTAGAATAGGTGATAATCCGTAATCTGCCATATTCACATTGCCGACTTTTGCACATGAAAGTATGAAACCGTCAATAGCCGGATGAACAAGGATTAAGAAATGCTGACGATTAGAGTGTCGGAACAATTTAAGATGATCACTTGAAGCTATCTCATTAAATTCTTTAAGATAGCCGGGTTTTCTCTTATCTGCATCAATTATTCCGACTGCGAATCTGTCGGCAAATTTCTCTTGCATAACTTTTGCAACTTGATTACAACCTTTCTGATGATTGCAACCGTATGTACATACCAATGTTTCTACAAGATTGGTATCTACATAACATTCAGGGATTATATAGTCAGTCCGTTGATTCATTTGCCAAGGTATGCTTCAATATTATAGAACATGTCCATGCCGTTATCGTATGCATCCTGAAGTTGTTGTTCAGAAAGACGATGTGCAACTGTGGCATTATTTTCCATATCAACTACAAATACCGCTAAATCATCGCCGGCACTCTCCAACAACGAACTCATAACGTATGGACTATGTGTCGTAATGAAGTATTGGTTATCTTTACAGGCAATTATGTCATTGATGACATTGGATATATATGGAGGAAAGGTATGAGCTTCCGGTTCCTCAAAGCATAGCACCTTATTATGATTGCTTTCAATAGCAGATTTATAAAAAATCAATCGTTGCAATGAATCCGCAAGAGAATTATATGGAATAAGAAACATATCAAGTCCGTTCTCTCTCATGGCTTTTATCTGCTGCGAACCGGAATCAAACATCATTTTTAAACCATATCCGTGGAATAATTCTGCGAGCCCGGTTTTCAAATCAGGTAGATTGGCTACGGTTTCCATCAGATTGTTTCCTGAAGGCGGAAGAAGGAAATTGGCATTTGATGATTCTGCCATAAAATGCTTCGGAAAAAAATATGTAAGAATCTCCGGTAATGCTATAGGGTCTTTCTTTGTGGAAAGATTTAATGATGGAGTAAATGTGTATTTTGATACATCCCCATGTGATGCTATGTCAATAGTCAAACCGTTGTTCGCACTGCGGCTAAGCATCAGAGTATTCTCATCAGCTGTTATTCTGATGGCCGCTCCCGATACGCCATTATGAAATAAGTCGGCTATATTCTCAATACGAACAAGGCTTTTCAATGATTTATTCGATGAGTTTACCATATAAGGCACGTCAAATAAGGCAAGAGCTTCCAACAGATTACTCTTGCCGACATTTGGTCTGCCTATCAGCACATTTATTCGCCGACAGTCAGAAAGCGTTACGGATTTCACTGATTTGAAATTCTCTATGGAAACGCTATTTATATTTATTGGTGCAGATTTTTCCATAATGGGCAAATTTACAGTTTTTCCGGAATATGACCAAATTTCCTTCCAAAGAAAATGTCAAACTCTTTCATTCCCGCATGATCATCCCTCTTTATCGATGGATGGTCAAGATATGATATTGAGAATCAGTGATGCAATTCCAAGAATTAGGGCAATAGTCCCCCATACGGGGTCTCCGGAACTATTTGCCCACAGATAATTCCCTTTGGAGCGCAGTACGAAGAAATTTCTCCAATTCCGTATCCCTGTTATAATCAGAGCTATGGCTGCAATAATGCAAAATGTACGGTTCATATAGTATAGCGTTTGCTAATTAACGGAGGATTGTTTCCCGTTATTATAAACCATAACACATAAACTATAACCCAGATTTATATCACTTTATTTTGCAATTATGACTTCCTGACGACAATATTTGAGCCTTAGAACGACATCCGTTTGATGAAAAGAGTGTAATTTTGCAGTATAAAATGGCGATGAGGATTGCGTTTCTCTCTCGTCGGATATGAAAATCAAAAGGTATTGGTATGCAATCTATACTGATCAATAATTATGAAGAGACATTATGGTTCAGCATAGTGGATCATGATTGCTATTGCGAACATAGGGTGCCACGTCATGTGCTGATGTGGATACGCAGTGGTCATCTCAGGGTCGAACGCGATGGGGAGGTAATTACGGCAGGTCCCGGTGATGTGATATTTATAAGGAGAGACTGCAACGCATCCATCGCCAAATTATCTGACGGTGATACACCCTATAGAAGCATAGCTGTTACACTCGGTAGGAATGTATTAAAGGGGTATGCCTACAGGAATGTAAATGAGTTGGAGCGGATAAGACGCGGCAGATTGACCCCGATTGCCGGGGCAGCCACGATATTGCCGTCTACAATGGAACTGAAAAGCCTTTTCCATTCTCTCGTGCCATACGCGGATGAAGCCGTTATGCCAAGCGAAAGAATGCTTGCCTCAAAGATAGATGAGACTATTGGGGCTATCTTGTTGGCAGACGTAAGACTCCATGCCACCCTTTTTGATTTTCAGGACCCATGGAAGATAGATATCCTTGAGTTTCTTGAAGGGAATTTCACCCAAGATCTGACAATGGAGGAGATGGCCTCATATACGGGGCGCAGTCTTGCGACATTCAAGAGGGATTTTTCCAAGGTGTCCGACACAACGCCTCAAAAATGGCTCATAAACAGAAGACTTGAATATGCCGCGCAACTCCTTTCTGAAGGGCGAGGCAAGCCCTCAAGCGTATATATCGCGAGCGGATTCAGAAACAGGACGCATTTCCTTTCTGCTTTCAAGCATAAATTCGGACATACCCCGTCAGAGCATTATGCGAATATATAATAGAGGTATTTACCAAATTCAACGACCTGCAATATGAATAAACTAATAATTGGAGCTATGGCATTGGCGATTCTAACGTCATGCGGAGTAAGGCAGAATGATTCAAACAATAAAACAGAAGAGAATATGGAACAGTTAAAACTCACATTTACTCCGGCAGAAAATGTACGTCGGGAGAAAGTGCATTTCAAGAACCGTTTTGGCATAGAGCTGACGGGTGATATGTATATCCCCACGTCGCTGAAAGCCGGAGAGAGGACGCATGCGGTAGCTGTCTGCGGACCTTTCGGCGCAGTCAAGGAGCAGGCTTCCGGCTATTGGGCAAACCATCTTGCATCACAAGGTTTTGTCACTATGGCGTTTGACCCTTCGTTTACCGGGGAAAGCAGTGGGGAACCCCGCTATGTGTCTTCCCCTGATATCAACACAGAGGATTTCTCTGCGGCTGTGGATTACCTGATGACCAGAGATGATGTTGACCCTACAAGGATTGGTATTGTCGGGATATGTGGGTGGGGTGGTATTGCATTGAATGCGGCTGCAAGCGACACCCGCATAAAGGCGACTATGCCTGTGACAATGTATGATATGCACAGGGTAAATGCCAATGGATATTTCGATGCAGAGGATTCGGAGGAGGCACGCAAGTCGAAGCGTGAGGCTATGAACGCGCAACGGATAAAGGACTTCACTTCCGGAAAGTATGCCCTTGCCGGAGGTCTGCCTGATGACCGTCCCGGGGATGATGCCCCGCAGTTCTTTCGTGATTATTGGGATTATTACAAGACTGATCGCGGATACTCTGTAAATTCTCTCAACTCCAACGGCGGATGGAACACGACTTCTGCACTGTCATGGATCAACACGCCCATACTTGCATACGCAGGCGAGATTGAATCTCCCGTAATGATCATGCATGGAGAGAAGGCTCACTCACGCTACTTCGGAGAAGATGCCTTCAAACTATTGAAGGGTGACAACAAACAGCTTGTGATTGTACCTGATGCCACACATTGCGACCTCTATGACGGCGGCGCGGACCACAACATGATCCCATGGGACACGGTCATCAGTTTCCTTGACAAAAACTTGAAATAACGCAAATGTAAATAATTCCTAAATGTAGATTCTAACTTAAGTTAGCACTTCTACTTGGAATTCATATCTTTTTTATTTGATAAGGTGGTCAACATCTATTGTTGATCACCTTGTTTCGTTATAAAAATAATTATATATTCAAAAAAATCATAGTATAGTTAATTTTTTAATTGTATGTTTAAAAAAATAGTATTACCTTTGCGGCATAATCTAAAAATTATGTTTATATGAAGAAACTTTCAGAAAGAGAAGAAGAGATAATGAGCGTGTTATGGAATCATGACGGTCCTTTGTTTATCCGGGAGATAATCGACCGGTTGGTGAAGGAAGGGGAGCCAAGGCCCAATTTCAGTACTATCGCCACATTTGTGCGGGGACTGGAGTCTAAAGGTTGGCTTGCTCATGAATATATTGGCAATTGCAATCGCTATTATCCCATCCGTGAGCTTGCCGATTACCAATCACAATCTCTAAAGAGTCTGGTAAACCGCTTCTTCGGGGGATCTTTCCTGAATCTGGTTTCAACTCTTGTCGGCAATGAAAAGATTTCAAAGGACGAGATGAATAAATTATTTGATGAGATAGAACGACAAAGAAAGGAGAATGAATCATGATTCAGTTCTTATTAAATTATTCAATAAATGCAGGATTGATTATACTGATTTTATGGGCGGGTTATCAATTCGCACTCTCACGCAATACGAATTTCAAGATAAGTCGTGTCGTTCTACTGTCAATATATGCTTTTGCAGCCATTCTTCCATTTGTCCCCATCGTATCCTTTATACCTGCGGATATAGTTTTACTGGGCGGTAATATAGAGGTGGGTAAAATTGAAGTCTCCAACAATCCGATTTCAAGTAGGGTGCAATTGGGCTATATATTAGGGATGATTTATCTGATTGGATGTCTTGTTGTAACATTTTTTCTTATTATCGGTTGGTATAAGATAATACGAATTATTAAAAATACCAATAAAGAGGAACGTGAGGGTTATATTTTGGCAGTCAGTCCTAACCTCAAAAACACTCCATTTAATTTTTGGAAGTATGTCGTAGTCAATGAAAACGATGCCACTAATGATGCCATACTCGCGCATGAGTCAAAACACGTGCTCTACGGTCATTCTTTTGATTTGATATTAGGGCAAATTGTGCTTATTTTGCAATGGTGGAATCCTGCGTCTTGGCTTATGTTCCGAAGTTTGCGTACTCTTCATGAATATCAAGCGGATGAAGGTGTCTTGAGAGAAGGTTTCTCCCGTTATGACTATGAGTTGTTAATATTGAACAGGATTATTGAGAAACAAAACTATTTTCTGGCAAATACTTTCAGTTCCGGTAGCCTTAATGCCCGGATAAAGATGATGGGTAAGCGCAAGAGGTATTCATCAAAATTGAATTATCTGATACTTATTCCGGTAATTGTTATGGCTGCGTTGTTCCCTAAAATTCCTTTTGCGCAAACACCGATTGTGCCGACACAAAATATAACCTTAAAAGAAACTATTGAAACAATGCCTGAATATCCCGGTGGAGAAGGGGCAATGATGAGAGCAATAGTATGGGAAATAAAATATCCTCAGAATTTACTGGATAAGGGGGCAAGCGGAGTTGCAAGAATAGGATTTACTGTAAATGCCAACGGTTCAATGTCAGATTTCAAAATAGTAAGATCATCCGGTTATGAAGAATTTGACAACGAGGCTATACGTGCCATTAAAAGCTCTTTAAACAAGGCATGGGTGCCGGGATTCGTGGATGGAAAACCTGTCGCAAGCGCAGTATCCATACCTATAACATTCCGTATTGCACAATAATTTTCTAAAATATGTCCCTCCGTTTATTCATATTATCCCTGTTATTGTTCTTGTTTGCTGTGCCGGGTATGGCGCAGCAAGCAGACGAGCGACTTGATTCATTGATCAGGACTCTTGAACTGCAAGAAGTCGTTGTCACTGCCAAGAAAATAAGACAATCCGGTGATACTATATCCTATGCTGCATCGTCTTACATAAGCAAAAATGACAAGACATTGGAAGATTTACTTCGTAAAATGCCGGGTATCGAGATTAAAGCCGATGGACAGATTTTATATAACGGACAATGGATTAACGAATTTTATATCGAAGGGTTGGATATGCTTGGTTCCAACTATAGCGTGGCGACCAAAAACATAGACGCACATGACATAGGCATCGTGCAGATTATGGAGGATCATCAGGATGTCAAGATGCTTCAGGGTGTAAAACGTGGGTCTGCGCCTGCTATGAATATAAGACTTAAACAAAGTGCCAAAGGAATATGGTCTTCCACTCTAAACGGAGCATTAGGAAGTCAACCAAACGTATCGTGGGATGGTGCTGCGACACTTCTGAATTTCAGGAAAAAATCGCAAAACATATCAGTATATAAGACAAACAATATCGGTGTGGATCTGCGACCTGAGATTAATGCTCCCTCAACATTTACCTCGTCTTACGGAACAGGAATACTCTATCCTGAAAAGCCGTCGTTATCCGACAAGTATGCTTATGATAATTTATCTCATAGTCTTTCCGTCAATCAATTGATTAAACTGAATGAGGACAAAACATTGACATTCAACTTAAATTATCTATATGACAAGGAGAAACGGGAGTCGAATGATGAAACGACTTATCTTGCCGATAGTTTGTCAAGATACATTGTAAATGAATCAAATTCGGCTGATATTCATCAACATTTTGTGGGAACCCACACAGTATATAAACTTAACGGAAAAAAGACCTACCTAAAAAACACATTATCAGCACATGCGTCTTTCCCAAAAGGGAACGGTCTGATTAATGACCTTATCCTTCAAAAGTTTTCTGCTCACACAGTCAGTATAGATGACATATTGAAAATAAACTATAAAAAGCGTAATGGAGGTGTCGCGGATGCGTCATTACATTTGAATTATAGTGATAGGGAAGGTTTTTTACATCTCCCGACTGTAGAAATGGCTCAGAGGATAAAACAGCGTAATTTTTTATCAGATGGAGCAGCCTCCATTATCGCCATAGCCATTCCTCACTTTATGTTCAATCTAAACGGAGAGTTTGATGCAGCTTACCAACAGGCTGTAACGGCTCTTAACATTGAGCACGGCTCTACTCCGGGAAGTATCACGACATGGCAAATCGGAGCAAGAGTCACACCAAAAGTCTTGTGGCATTACGGACAGCGTTTTCAATGGCTTGTGTATGTCCCTGTCGGATTTTGTCATTACAATTCCGAAGAAGGGTTGTGGAGCTATGATAAAACATTCTTATCCATACGTCCGTATTCTAATATGACATACAAGCTGTCTGACAAATTTTCCTTCTCGTTGACTGCAATAGGCGAAGAGTCAATGCCTACGGCATTATCCCTAATGGCGCAAAAACATCTTGTTGACTATCGTACCTCGATATCCAATCCCGGGCATGAGGAAGCTGTAATGAACCGGTCTTTGAAATCTGCGATTAACGCAAGCTATAGGAGTGTGCTGGATATGTTGTTTGGGAGTGTGACCTTTACATACGCACAGTCTCGGCAGGGTAATGCTTCAGGATATGATATTACGGATGGGGTTATAAGTTATATCAGACTCCCGTTTTCCACGGATAGCCGTATATGGCAGTTTGACCAGACATTATCTAAAGGTTTTTTCCGATGGAATTCCAAGATAAGCGAATCGTTTAGCATAGGGCTGAATGACAGCGAATATTATATTGGCGATAGATTGCGTGAAGGACGCAGCAAATACCTTAGAGCAAGGATTTCATATAACGCATCATTCACACGGTGGCTTTCGTTTGATACCTCAAACGAGCTAACTCTCTCAAAAAGTTATACCGACCGACAGCCCAACGATGGAACAAAGCATACGTTCGCAAATTCCACATCTCTTATAGTGTGGCCATACAAACAATTGAGCCTGTCACCTTCCGTAATGTTCTATCACAATAACTATTCCTCCTCCTATCAAAATAATACATTCTTGAACTTCAATATTGAATATACGTTTGGTAATGTCATATTGTCGCTACAATGTAGCAATCTTATGGATAACAATGTGTTCCGTAGGTTTAGCGATAATGGTATTGTCAGATATTCAAGTGAATACCGCTTGAGGGGGCGCACAATAATGTTTGGTATCAGAATAAGACTCACATAAATAATAAACAACAATGAAAAGACCAATCAAATTCTTGGCATCTATTTTGATGCTTACTGGGTGTCTTGACATTTTTGACATTTCGGCACAAGTGTCTGTGTCGTATGCGATGGATTCACCCACGTTTACCCTCGCTCATGAGGATACGGATAAGTATGAGACATTAGATACCTGCTATCTCAATGTGTCATATCTACTCAAGTATCGCAATTCTGAAAAAGACGATTCATTAAGCTTCAATGACATCATGGACTTGCAGATGGGAAGACACTACAACGCTTTCTTTAGCCGGGATCTCAGAGCACTTGATACCCGGAACACCAAAGAACTAAAGACAAACATGCAGTTCTCAACAATCCCTGAGAATTACATAGGTTTTGACGTCCTGATCAATCATTCGGATTCACTGACCACAGTCACGAATCGTCTGCCATATACCTCTCAGGTCATAGAATACAGTGAAAGTACGGATATACCGAAATGGACATATATGCCGGAAGACGTTGATACCATAATGGGCTACCATTGCCATGTGGCAATATGCAATTATGAAGGTCGAGATTGGAAAGTATATTACACTAATGACATCCCTATACCGTATGGACCTTGGAAACTTAACGGTGTAAAAGGACTTGTGTTGAAAGCGGTTGACACAGAAAATAATTTTATATTTGAGGCTGTCGGACTTACTCAGAAACCTCAGTCAATCATCAGATACGATTGGAGTCGTAAGAAGATGAAGAAAGAGGACTGGAAAAAATTTGAGCGGGATATGTATAAAAATGCGGGATCATTTGTCCGCAATACAGGTGCCCGCATACTGATAATGGATAATAGTGAGCAAGGATTTCACCGTCTTAATGAAGATTGGTCGCAATACTATAATCCAATAGGTCGAAAATAAAATTACTATCCTCCCCTCAGCTGTGCCTAACACTCGTCTATCCAAGGCACAAGAAATCTTTTCCGTGCGGAAATAGTGGTGGTAGGAGTGGTGAGGCGGTGTATGTCGGAAAGGTTTTCCGCTTCCTGACGGAAAGCCTTTTCTACTTTCAAGTTCCTTCCTTACGATAGGCTTCAGAAACACATACAAGGAGCTGTCCACCACCTTTTGTGGCATGATGGATGTGCCAGTTATTGCGGCATCCCGGTTCAAATGTGATATTTGTCAGTCTGATTTCTTTTGAAACGGGTAGCGATAACTGTTGCCACTGAAATATTTGGCATACGCTGTGTTAGGCTCTCCGATAGGAAATATCAGTTCGCTCTCGAATTTAGCTTTCGCGTCTGTGGCACTTGATTCATCACTCCATATATCTTTTGCCATTTTCATCGCGGACCAAGCCTTTGGCCAACCTGCATAGAATGCTGTCTGCGTGAGAATTTCCGCGATTTCTGTTCGTGTAACGCCATATTTTTTAGCATTCTGAAGATGGTGCGCCAGTGATGAGTCAAGGATACCGGAGCTGACCAAAGCAGTGACTGTGACAATGCTGCGGTCACGGAGCGAGAGTTGTTCGGTTCTGTTCCAGACCTCCCCAAACAGAACATCATCATTAAGTTCCGCAAATCGCCCTCGACCGTCACTTCATATCATATAAATAAATTGTGTGGTGTGAAGTTTTGCTGTTTTGAGCCTTACAGAATAATAAAATGAGCCTTAAAACAAAGTCATACCATAAATTTTTTACTAAATTTGCACCCATAATCCTACACTGTAATAATTATGGAAGAACTGAAAGTGCTTGATTACTCAAATGTATTCATTGCCAGTTATTTCACTGACAATTGGGAGTGTTCGCACGCCAATGCGGAGCACACACTGATATATCTCGTGTCCGGAGAGCTTGAGATAACGGACAACGGTAAGAAAACAATATTGCGTCCGGGAGGATGTGCATTTATGCGTCGCGACCACAGGATGCTGCTTCAGAAGAGAGTGAAGGAGGGTGTGCCATAT
Organism: Lepagella muris; assembly: GCF_004793975.1. Lineage (NCBI taxonomy): Bacteria > Pseudomonadati > Bacteroidota > Bacteroidia > Bacteroidales > Muribaculaceae > Lepagella > Lepagella muris. The sequence continues at coordinate 67,774 of NZ_SRYB01000011.1, read as the reverse complement.
CATTCAGTAGTGTTGAAATTCAACCGTAAGTTTCTGAGGGAGTACTACTCATCACTTGCAAAGAATTCCATTCCCCTTGACGCTCGCCGTTCAAAAAAGAGTCTGACGGTGCTCCCTGCCAACCGTCCGGATATACGTAGCCTTTTTGAATCAATCCTGCCGTATTTTGAGTCGGGAAGCAAGCCGTCGGATGCCGTGTTGCAACTCAAAATGACAGAGGGGCTTTATGTGCTGCTCAACACTGATGCAAATCTGTATGCTTCGCTATTTGACTTCACCGACCCGTGGAAAATTGACCTGATTGAGTTTATGAACGAAAACTATATGCACGAGCTTTCAATGGAGGAAATGGCAAGTTACACAGGTCGCAGTCTTGCATCGTTCAAGCGGGATTTCAAAAAGGTCAGCGAACTGCCACCACTGAAGTGGATAATAAACCGCAGGCTCGAAGCCGCCTACGACCTTATATGCCGTGGCACAGCAAACATCACCGATGTTTGCTATCAGGTGGGTTTCAAGAATCTATCGCATTTTTCAAAAGTATTCAAGGAGAAATATGGAATGGCTCCGACAGCCGTGACCGTTTGTTGATATGGAGGAAATACGAATAGACTGTGCCAACCAGACTACCGAGGAATTAGCATTGGCAAAGCAGTAGGCACAACTGATTTTCAAGCTGAACAACACCATGCCTATGACAGAAGAATACGATGCGCTTGTGCATGAGATATTTCCCGATATGGGCGATGGAAGTCGCATAAATACACTGCTGACGGCAGTGCGTCCGCACAACGTACACATTGGCCGTAATGTGATTGTGATGCGGGGAAGCCTGATGATGTTGGTCGGAGGAATCACTCTGGAAGATGAGGTGCTGGTAGCTGCCAATGTGCAACTGATATCCAACAATCACGACCTCAATCAACGCAATATAATAACCTGTAAACCTGTAAGGATATGCCGCAAGGCATGGATTGGAGCCGGGGCTACAATTCTTCCGGGTGTGACTGTCGGAGAGAATGCTGTGGTCGGTGCCGGTAGCGTGGTTACCCGCGATGTTCCGCCCATGACCATTGTAGCTGGTAATCCGGCAAAGATAATCAGAAAAATAGACGAAAAATAAACCTATAGTGATGATTGAGAACAAGGAAATAAGCCGTCGCGGTTTTTGGAAAGCGGTGGCAGCGATATGAGCAGTTCTTTTCCCGTAATCCGATGAGTTTGCTTGACATGGTAAATAACACAAAGGCCAACCCAATGAATTGGGTAAGAGTAGCCGACGAAATACTCCCGGCATTGAACTGAAAACAATATGAGCCTTTCAACAAAGCAGTTTGAGCCAAACAACAAAATCAATTCAGCAAAACCTGACTAACTTTGCATCGTGAAAAAACAATCAAACAAATATGAAAAAAACAATTACACTTTTCCTATCAGGCATATTAACTCTTAGTGTTATGGCACAGCAACCGAATCGAAAACATATTACCCAGACAGCCGGGCGCGACGCGCTTGCTGAGTTTGCGCCGGAATTTGCCCGCGCAAACGATGACATTCTCTTTGGAGAGGTGTGGAACCGTCAGGATGAGCTTTCGCTTCACGACCGCTCGATTATCACCGTACTCTCGCTGATGGCATCGGGCATCACTGACTCATCTCTGACCTATCATCTTCAGAACGCAAAAGCTAATGGCGTGACACGCGAGGAGATGTCCGAGGCGATTACCCATGCAGCCTTTTATGTGGGCTGGCCCAAAGCATGGGCGGTCTTCCGCATGGCAAAGGAGGTGTGGCCTACGGATATTCAGACCCGCGAGGAATTCCAGATGTCAACGCCTTATCCCATAGGTGAGCCAAATACAGGCTACGCCAAGTATTTCATTGGCAACAGCTATCTTGCCCCAATGGCTTCAGAATCCGGTGCGCCGGTGAATGTCACCTTTGAACCGGGATGCCGCAACAACTGGCACGTCCATCACAATGCCAATCAGGTGCTTATCTGTGTGGCAGGCCGAGGCTGGTATCAGGAAGAAGGTAAGGAACCCGTGGAGTTGAAACCGGGTGTTACGGTGGTTATTCCTGAAGGCGTGAAGCACTGGCACGGAGCAGCCCGCAACAGCTGGATGCAGCATCTCACATATAATGCCAATGTAGGCGAAAACGTCTCTAACGAATGGCTTGAACCTGTAACAGATGAGGAATATAACAAACTAAAATAAACAGATATACCGATGAAAAAACTGACGATTGTAATGGCGGCATTGCTGAGTGCAGTTGCCATGCAAGCCAAAAACCTCGTGGCCTATTACAGCTACACCAACAACGTGGAGCGCATCGTGACAGCCTTGAAGTCACAGATTGATGTCGATGTGATCGAGATTGAACCGGCGGAGAAAGGTCTTGACTATGCTGCGAACAATTACGCACTTGGCACACAACTTCTGAATGCAATTCGTAATAATCCGAACGATGCGGCGTCATACCCGGCAATAGACCCGGTAGAAGTGAATATGGCCGACTACGATATGGTAATCATCGCCTGCCCGCTGTGGTGGAGCCAGATGGCCGCTCCATTCCAGACTTTCCTTTTCCATTATGGCCCACAGATGGCGGGAAAGAACATAGGAGTGATAGTGTCAAGTGCCAGCAGCGGCATAAGCGGCGTGGTGGCTGACGCCAAGAGGCTCATCCCTGACGGCAAATTCCTTGAACCTAACCTGTGGATTCGGTCTTCACAAACTTCCAATGCTGCATCGCTTATTTCTGATTGGCTTGACGACATACATTACAATGAGCTAACCTCGGCCATTGCTTCCATTGCGTCCGACAATGATTTTGAGATTATAGCCACACATGACGGAATAAGAGTGGCCGGCGAAATAAATAAGCTGTCGCTTTATGATATGTCCGGAAATATGGTGATGGAAACATCCGGTAATCAAGTCAGCACATCCTCACTTTCTCCCGGAATATATATAGCTCAAGCGAAAAACAACACTCGTTCACTAACCCGCAAGATACAAATCCGAAGATGAGACGCCTTTGTATTGCCCTGCTGTTACTCTTCCCGTCACTTACTTTTATGGGGTGTGGAGAAGACTATAATGAGCCTGAACAGGAGATTCCATCACAGCCCGACAATTCGGATGAAGGTGACGGAGAAGGTGATGGAGACGAAGATGATAATAATCCTGACAATCCGGAATCTTCCGGTAGTGGAAAAATCCTGATAGCATATTTTAGCCGCTGGGGAAATACAGACTATCCGGCAGATGTGGATGCTTCGACAGGAGCAAGTGTCCAGATTCGCAATGGAAACAAATATGGCACGACACAGATAGTCGCCCAATATATTCAATCGGGGGTAGGCGGAGCGCATAATCCCCACCATCAATTATAAAAAACATGCAAAAAATACCCTCCGCTAAGTGCCTGACGACAAAATCATAACAGGTCATGTAATCTGAATAGTTGTGATGATGCGTGGAAGTGTCCTTTCGCCACTAATCAGTGGTATTTCGCCCATTATTCATAAACTTTAGCACCCGAAATAATCTTATATTATTATGTGAAAAGTCTAAATTCAGATTGTATGAAACATAAAATATTCTCAATTCTATTATTGGCGTGTGTCGTGGTACCGGCTATAGCGTCTTGTCAAACGCGCTCTGCATATACAAATGCAGAAAACAATGATGTGGTGGATGCCAAGCAGCAAAAAGGTCAACGAGGAGGAGGTCCACAGCTTGGCTCTCCGGGACGTGGTCCTGCAATAGATAAAAGTGGCGATACTTTATTGCAGGCAATGATAAAAGCCGAGGTTCCGGAGTTCAAGCAGTTTGTGTTCAGCGACTCCACCGGAAAAAACATGAAGTATAATCTGTATTCGCCAAAGAACCCGGAAGCGAACAAGAAGTATCCCCTTGTGCTGTTTATCGCAGATGCAAGCACACCGGGCGAGAGCTATGAAGCACCGTTAACGCAGGGATACGGTGCCTTGGTCTGGGCGACAAATGAATGGCAGGAGGTGCATCCCTGTTATGTTCTTGTCCCACAATTTTCAGGTGTAGCCGTAAACGACAAATATGAACATACCGATGAAGTTGACATCGTTATAAGGATGCTTCATGATATCGTGAATCGAAATAATGTAGATGCCGACAGGCTATATACCACAGGACAGTCAATGGGAGGCATGATTTCAATGTATTACAACATTACATATCCCAATCTGTTTGCCGCATCGGTTTTCGTTGATTCGCACTGGGATACAAGTAAATTTGATGAACTTGTCAAACATAAGTTCACCTATATAACCGCAGGAGAAGGCACAAAATCATTAATCTGCGCCGAAACTCTTGAAAAGGTAGCTGAACGGGAGAATATAAGATATGAATTTGGAAGATGGAGTGCCCGTCTGCCACAATCCGAGCAGGATTCAATTGCTGAAGCATTACTGGAAAAGGGTGCCCCGATAAATATAATCAACTTCACATCCGGATCAGTTCTGCCGATTGACGGTAAAGGTAGCGAACACATGTATTCTTTTGATTACGCCTATAAGCTCACCCCGGTAAGAGAATGGTTGTTTAAGCAAACAAAATAATGTCGTCAGATAAGTTCTCTATTAGTAAGTATGCGGCCATTATAGCGGCTGAACACAATTTTAATTATCATCGGGCTGACAACAGGCATATTCTATCTCCGCCGCCAGTTACATCAAGAATGCCCTATGTTGCCGATTGATTTATTCAGGATAAGATTGTATTCCTCAAGTATTTTGACATCGGTATGTTCTTTCATAGCTCAGAATGTGGCTATGATTGCGCTCCCGTTCTATTTCCTTAACAACTATGGCTTTTCGGAAATCACCACCGGATTGATCATGACTCCGTGGCCGCTTGCAACGATGATTGTTTCACCTATTGCGGCACGGTTTGTGGTAGCATTGGTATTTGCCATAATAGGGGGCACGGTCAGTCTGACCCGTTCCGTAAAGACCGGTAACCGTTAGTTACACTCTCTCATTGCGTATCTTTAGCTATAAATGCCATAGGCAGAGCGAGTACGGCTCCGGCAACAAGCACTATCGATGAGGTGTCTGATGCCATACTTTTAGAAATCACTATACCTCCGGCCCCACCAAGTCCTTGAAAAAAGCGGAGTACATTGAATGTCCAGATATCAGGAGAAAACACGCATCCTAATGTCGCAATCACAAAAAGAGCCATTGCTAAAATAAGAATCCGGCGACGGCCATATTTATCTGTAAGTGGCCCGATGAAAAGCTGTCCCAATGCCAACCCAAGCATACCGGTCGTGAGACTCATCGACACAAGCGCGGCAGGAGCATGAAAAAATCCTGACATTTCAGGAAGAACAGGAAGGTAAAAGTCTGTGACGAATGGGCCGAATGCAGTAAGAAGCCCTAACACTATCGGAAAGAAAATCCCGGTAATTCTTTTCTCTTTTGTCAGTATCATAATTCTAAAATAACTTGTCTTATTCAAAACGATGGCACAGGTCGTTGTAGATCGAGATATATTTTCGTCCTACGGGTACCACTGGAAATTATGAAACCACCGTTCTACCGGGAATATCAGAGCCATAAGCGGTAAAACGATGATACAAAATACCAAATCTATGTATAGAGATATATTTCTCATCTCAATATAAAGAGTATTAATGATGCAAAATTACACATTTTAATAAAGATATTAAAAAGTGTTATCGGTCATCTGCCACTATAAAATTGATGTTTACCATTTTGGGGATTCATTTACATTAAGTAGTAGGAATCGCTACATAGTACATGACATTTTCATGATATAAACTCAATGGATTTTAAATCAGTTTATTAGAGTCGTGTCAAGCCTTTGAAATGTCTGCTCGGCATACTGCAGTCCATGATAATCAGCCGGACTGTGAATATTCTGAAGATAGCCACTAAACTCTCCACAAAGGTGTCGGTTGCCTCCGCGGTAAGACGCATACAAAAAAAAAATGCTGAAACTGTCTTATTTTCAGCGATTTGCGGCGTTCGGCCGTTCTGTTCAGTGATCCGCCTGGGGAAACCTTGCGGAATTTATATCCTGATTATCAAGAGTTTATGAGCCAATATTTTTACATCTCCAATATTTGTACCTTGTATAGCTTACAACATTATTCTTTGTTTTGCTTTCGTGGTCCAGATGGAGATTGAATGTCTGCACACAGATTCTCTTATCTTGTCTAATGCAAATTTACAAATATTTTTTGAGATAATAGCTTATCCGCCTGTTAATAATCATCAATAAGAGACCTTATCGTCAATGCCATGGAACCCCGGCATCATCGCCAAATACGAGGAACGCACCGTAAAGCTCAAAGACGATGTGCCGATCCTCGAAGGCATCATGTCGAAGAAGTGGGGCAAGGAGGATGAGCTGAAGCAACTCAAATCCGACCTCGCCGCCCTCGACCGAAAGATCCAAGCCGAAATCGCCCCCAAACCTGAACAAGCCGACGGCATTGAGAACAAGAAAGCTGAAGCCAATACCATTGATGCACCCACAACGGAAGCTAAGAAGTCAATGGTGGCTGAGCCAGAGTTTAATATGTATCGCCCTCTACAAACAACAACACGTTCATTCCGTACTATTGGAACATAATGAGGTTCAAAGAATGTATATTGCACCATCGTACTCCAAATGTTTATAAGTTAAATGTTTGGAGCACGAATTTTCTTATCATAGCAAGGCATTTTATGCCGAGGTATAATTTAATATACATTTTACTTAGAAAATATTGAGCAACATCGCTTTGTAAACCACTCTGTTCTTGTGTGTACAAAATAGCATTTACAGTCACCTCCTGTAATCGGGGACAATGGTGGCGAAGCCGATAATAGAGACATATAAACTAGTGCATGTAGCAATCTATAAATAATGTTTGAGTAAAGTATAAAAAGACGTTTGAGAAAACCAAAATAGTAAAATTTGGCAGTAATTTTGCAGTATGAAAAATGTTATTTTGAAATACCTCACAGCGTTACTGCTTATGCCGATAATGCTATGTGCCACCTGTGCCAATGCTCAGGACAGCAAATATCTCGGTGGTCTTAAGCCGGATAAGGCTCTTTCCATCATGAAAGAACAGCCCGATGTTTTCATAATCGATGTTCGTGAAAATGAATGGTATGACGGTTACGAGCAATTTGCGGAAAATCATCATATTCCTAATTCAGAGATTGAGGAACGGCTGAATGAAATCCCATCTGACAGGGTGGTGATACTTAATTGTGGACTTGGGTGGGTTGCCCCCAATGCCTACAAGAAAATAAAAGATTCAAAGATAAAGGTCAGACAACTCGGTTTTATTGACGGAACTCCGTTGTTCCGAGAGTATAACGAATGGAGAAAGAGCAAGAAATAAAATTATGGATTCAGGAGTAGTCATATACAATTTTATGGACACCTTCTTCTGCTGTGAGGTGCCTCGCGACAAATACTGTGAAGAGATGGTGACGGAGCACATGCTTTGCTATCTCTGCTCCGGCGAGATGGAACTCATATCTCCCACGCGCAAATACAAGCTGAAAAAAGGTGACGCATTCTTTGTGCGTCGCAACCACATGATGCGTAAGATTAAGAAACCGGCAAAGGACGGTACACCGTTCAAGGGTCTGTTTCTGCAACTGAAGCATCCTTTCCTTAAGAAGATGTTGTCTGAGCATCATCTTACAGTACCTCTCGTCAACAACAAAGCGGTATCAAACGCACCATATATATTATTGGAGAAACATCCTTTCCTTAACGGACTTTTTCAGTCGCTCGAAGGTTATTTTGAAGCACAGCAATATCCTTCGAAGGATTTGATGGAGGCGAAATTGAAGGAGGCTGTCTTCACTCTCCTTCAGGTTCAGCCGGATCTGGGTGTGACACTCTTTGATTTCGCTGAACCTTGGAAAATTGACCTGTCTCAGTTTATGGAGCAGAACTTTCGGTGCGATATGTCGCTTGACGAATTCGCGCATTATACAGGACGCAGTCTTTCGACATTCAAAAAAGATTTCACCGCTGCTTTTGGCGATATAACGCCAAGTCGGTGGATAACGCGCCGTCGTCTTCAGGAAGCCAGAAAAATGATTTGTGAACTCGGAAAGAAAGCCTCTGATGTGTATCTTGAGGTAGGCTTCAAAAGTCTGAGCCATTTCTCGACGGCATTTAAAAAGGAATTCGGAGTTGCTCCGTCAGCATTGCTGTATGGCAATTAAAATATTAATACACAAGAAGTTATGCAATTCGGTTATTTCAGCACCTTACATCTTCGATCAGGAGATGATGAGAAAATTTCAGCAAGCCGGAGATTTGATGATGCAGTACAATCAAACTAACGAAACGCAACAAGAAATCCGGCAGAAGATTCTCACCCGGCTTATTGGCAACTTAGGAAAAAATGTATTGATCATACCCGCTTTCCGTTGTCAATATGGCTCGAATATCGAACTCGAAGACAATGTAATTGTCAATTTCAATTGTACATTTATGGATAACACAACTATCCATATCGGACACAATACTTTGATAGGGCCTAATTGCAGCCTTTACACCGTTAATCACGCAATTGATCCAGACGAACGAGAGAGAGGATTCTGTAAGGACAGTCCTATTTACATAGGTAGCCGTGTATGGTTGGGTGGAAATGCAGTAATAATGCCGGGGGTCAGCATTGGTGACGATTCTATTATTGGAGCCGGAAGTGTTGTTACAAAAGACATCCCCGGCGGAGTGATTGCTGTCGGCAACCCGTGTCGTGTACTCCGTCCTATAGATACAAAAGACCGATGGTTATAACAGAAAAGTATCGTATGTATATAGAGAGAAATAATGAATATGAAAAATAAATTGATTATTCCTGTAGCCGGATTGCTTGCGGTGTCTTTTTGTTCGGTTGCAGCCAATGCTGCCGAAAACAAAGGGGAAATATCGGAGAAAACAATAGATATGAAAATGGAAAACAAGTTGATAAAAAAGGCGACTGAAATCATCACAAAGTTGCGTGAGGATGGATATTCTTGTTCGCAGGCCACATTCCTTGGTATATGCCAAGCCTTGGGCAGCGAACTGACCGAAAAACAATTGAAAGCCTTATCCGCAGGTTTCCGTGGAGGTATCGGGAAAACGTATGAAAATGGCACCTGCGGTGCGCTTTCAGCAGGTGTTATGGCTCTCGGCTTGTATACGCCGGACGATAATGACAAGGGAATTGCTTTGGCCGGTGAATTGTTCAAACATTTCAAGGATACTTACGGGACGGTGAAATGTGGAGATATTGTAGGACAATATCAATTCACCCGATGTACAGGATGTTGCCTATGTATCGCAGAAAAAGCTGTGGAACTCCTGCAACGCGAGAATATCGATCTTCCATTACCTGATTCTATTACATGGAATGAAGCCGTACAATCCAAGCCACAAAAGTCATGAAAGAAATAGAGAAACTCCGCAACGGAGATTATTACAAAGTTTTTGATGAGGAAATAGGAGCCTTACATCAGAAAGCGGCTGATCTTTGCCAGCGGTTTAATGCCACATCGGTCAATGACGAGGAGAAGCGTGTGGAACTCATCCACCGGCTTTTTGGCTCATGCGGCAAAAATGTCAGCATCAAGCCCGGTTTTTTCTGCGACCTCGGAGTCAACATCCACGTCGGTGACAATTTTCTGACCAACTACAATGTCTCCATCCTTGATATGGCCGAAGTCAATATAGGCGATGATGTATGGATTGGCCCGGGAAGCGGTATATTTGCGGTTGAGCATCCCATGGAAGCCAAAGGACGCCGCGCCGCACTCGGGATTGCAAAGCCTGTAAAGATTGGCAATTGCGTTTGGATTGGCGGCAATGTTTCGATAACGATGGGCGTAACCATTGGCGACAACGCCATCATCGGTGCTGGTTCTGTCGTAACTCACGATATTCCTGCAAATGCCGTCGCTGTCGGCAACCCGGCTCGTGTGATAAAATACATTGACAATAACGAATGACAACAAAAGGAAATATGGACAAGACTTTCAAACTCAACAATGGCGTACTCATTCCCTCTGTAGGTTTCGGCACATGGCAGACACCTGACGGAGAAACCGCAATCAAAGCCGTGAAATGCGCTATCGCCGATGGATACCGTCACATTGACGCTGCGGCAGTGTATGCCAATGAGAAAAGTGTGGGCGAAGGAATACGGCAGAGCGGAATCAGGCGCGAAGACCTATTTGTCACAAGCAAAGTGTGGAATACCGAACGCGGATATGACAGCACACTTCATGCTTTCGACAAAACCTGTGGTGACCTCGGATTGGAGTATCTTGACCTGTATCTCATCCACTGGCCTGCCGTCGCAAAACAGTTCGACAACTGGAGAGAGATAAACGCTGACACATGGAGGGCGATGGAGCATCTTTATAAGGAGGGACGCATCAAGGCAATCGGAGTCAGCAACTTCCTGCCTCATCATCTTGAAGCGATTGCCGCAGATGCCGAAATCCCGGTAATGGTCAATCAGATTGAATTTCACCCCGGATTCATGCAGAAAGACTGTGTGGAGTATTGCAACGCTAAGGATATTCTGGTGGAGGCATGGTCACCGCTCGGCACAGGCCGGATGCTCACAAATGAAACTCTTAAAGCCATAGCTGCGAAATATGGAAAGTCGGTGGCGCAGCTCTGCATCCGCTGGGCAATGCAGCATGGCGTACTTCCTCTTCCAAAATCGGTCACTCCGGAACGCATCCGCGAGAATCTCGATGTCTTCGGTTTCGAGATTTCTGACGCTGATATGCAGACCATCGACCGCATGGAGTATTGTGGAGGTTCAGGACTTGCCCCCGATGAGATAGATTTCTAAATAGTATCTTTAAAATTCGGAATTTAAGTAATCATTCAATTCAAATGGCAGTCTTTCAGCGAGCTTCGACAGCTCTCATCAGTCACATAGCCACAGCTATGCTCCTGATTCAATCAGCCGAATCTCATCTGAAATCCTGCCGAATCTATATTTAAATTCAAATCGACTGCTTACTTACCCGATAAAAATTTTAAAAACATAAAAAATGAATAGAATTTTTGCTTCCTTACTGACAGTCGCTATGATGTTTGCAGGTACAGGATGCACCAATGCACAAAAGAAAAGCGGACAGGAAGAAAACGCTTCGCTGCCCCAAGTGTATTACATCAAGGAAATCTCCTCAGAGAATCTGCTGAAGATTTACGACGCGCTCGGACGGAAAGCAGAAGGCAAGGTGGCCGTGAAACTATCCACCGGTGAGCCGGGTAATAACAATTATCTGAACCCGGATCTTATTAAAGATCTTGTACAAAAAGTAAATGGTACGATTGTCGAATGCAATACCGCATACGGTGGCGGGCGCGCAAGTACCGAAGACCATTTAAAAGCGGCTGCCGATCATGGCTTTACAGCCATTGCCCCTGTGGATATAATGGACGCAGAGGGTGAAACGGCTCTTCCGGTAAAAGGAGGTAAGCACTTGAAAGAGGACTATGTGGGAAAAAATTTCCTGAATTACAATTTTGTAATGGTACTCTCGCATTTCAAAGGGCATCCGATGGGCGGCTTTGGAGGTGCTTTGAAAAACATCTCTATCGGTATAGCTTCATCTGCCGGAAAAGCATATATCCATTCCGCCGGAAAAACCAAAGATGTGGTGGAGGTTTGGAAAGACGTGCCGCATCAAGATATTTTCCAAGAATCAATGGCTGAAGCATCGAAAGCCGTCATTGACCATATAGGTGACCGTATCTTATATATCAATGTGGCTAATAATCTCTCTGTGGATTGCGACTGTGTGGCAACTCCCGAAGACCCTAAAATGGGTGATATCGGCATCCTCGCTTCGTTAGACCCGGTGGCATTAGATCGTGCTTGCATTGACTTGGTGCGTGCTTCGAAGGACCACGGCAAAATCCACCTAATTGAACGTATTGACTCACGCAACGGGATGCACAATCTGGAGTATGCCGAGCAATTGGGATTGGGAAGCCAAAAATATGAATTGATAACATTGGATTGATGCTAAAATCACGGGAACAACTTAACTCTATATTCGTTTTAGTTCATTTCCCTGGCATTATATGATAAAATAAACGGAGTATGTCATGCGGACAGTCGGAGGTGACTATGCAATATTCAGATTGAAGTTGCAGGTCGGTTACTCCCTGATTTGTCTGCTGACACTCCGTTTTCTATAAACCTATCAGATAAGCACTCAATATTGTGGGTGAAAAAGAGAAAGGTACGATAGAGCAGATAAATGTTTCACCGCACTATTGAGTGGATGCGAAACGCCGACGGTATGCTACTGGTGATATTGATTTATGTTTTTTGAAGAACTTGCAAAATGCAGCTTGATCAGAAAAATTAAGATTATATGCTATTTGAGCTATTGATAAATTTTCCTTTTCAAGTAGTTCCATGGCGTTATGTAATAATTCATTACATATAAATGTATATGGAGTATTGCCTGTTTTTTCTTTAACAATGCGGGTCAGGTGCTTTGACGATACACATAATGATTCAGCGTAAAAATCTATATTGTGTTGCTCCTTGAAATGTTTTGAAACCAATTTTATAAAGTCCCACAAGATAATGTCTTTCTTGGTTATAGACGATGAAGACTGTTCGCTGCTATCCAAATAGGAAAACATGACATTTCCTATTTCCAAACATATTATGCGGAAATAGCTTTTCAGAAATTCCTCTCTTTGGTAGTGTTTCATATCCTCTATTATCTCTCTGAACCGAGTTAGATGAAATTCAATAACATCATTGTTCTTTTGAGAGATTGACCATACCGGAGTGTAGTTCAATTGAATAAGATGTTCCATTGGGAATGGACGAATATTTTTCAATGATTCACTGGCAAACTCGTAAGTAAAGATAAGACACCATGCTCTTAAATCAGAACTGACATCAGCAATTCTGATTTTTAACGTATCTATCGCATCAAGAAACGAACACCCTTCCATTTCGGCTTTTTTGCCATTAACTTCCAAGTTTAATCGTCCACTGCACACAAATAGATGGAACCTACAATTCTCAATGGTCACACCTGCCAACTTTCCAAATAAGTCAGGGGTAACCAGTAAGACTATATTTCCGGGACTATATATGGCCGGAAACAAGGACGTCAAGCATTGCTCAATCATATTCAATCAATCATTTTTATGATACAAAATTAATGAAAAAGTCCGTAATGGACAAATGGATGTCCCCAATAGGCATATATGAAATATAATAATAGTAAATCTGGGCAATTTGGACAAATCAAAGTGTATTTCTAACAAACATCGCGACACAGGCCTTATTTAACTTTGCATCCAAATTAAACAATTAAAAATGATGGTACGAAGTATTTTAACAATTGCATTGGCAAGTCTGCTCTTGCTGACCGGATGCAAACAAAAGGCATCCGAACAGGAAGAAGCCAAGAATTATCCTCTGATGACATTAAAACCGGAGGATAAACAGCTGTCGGTGAAATATTCCGCAGTTATCAAAGGTCGTCAGGATGTTGAGGTTCGCCCACAGGTCTCAGGGACACTCACACAGGTTCTTGTTAAGGAAGGTTCGCCTGTCCGAAAAGGACAAGTGCTGTTCATCATTGACCAAGTTCCCTACAAGGCTGCATTGGAAAAAGCCGAGGCTTCTGTCTCCACAGCCGAGGCAAATGAAGCCATAGCGAAACAAAACCTTGACGGAAAACAATCTTTGTTTAATGACAAGGTTATTTCCGAATTTGAGTTGCGCACTGCCAAAAATAACTATAAAGCGGCCAAAGCATCTCTTCAACAAGCTCTCGCTGAATTGAAAGATGCCCGGAACAATTTGTCATATACAGAAGTGAAAAGTCCGGTTGACGGATATGCCGGAATGACATCTTTTCGTATCGGCGCATCGGTAAGTCCGACAATGACCGAGCCATTAGTCAATGTTTCTGACAATTCTGAAATGTATGCCTATTTTTCCCTCACCGAAAAGCAGGTGTTGTCATTAATCGCAGAATATGGGACATTGGAAAATGTTCTGCAATCTTTCCCTGAAGTTTCTTTGGAATTGAATGATGGTTCGATGTATTCAAAAACCGGGAAAATTGATGTGATAAGCGGCATTATTGATAAGACCACCGGAACTGTGAGCATGAGGGCTATATTCAACAACGAAGACCGTATGCTCATGAGTGGTGGTCAAGCAAATATTGTGATTTCATATAAGAAGCCCGACTGTATAGTTATTCCGCAGGGTGCTACATACGATATACAAAACCGAATTTTTGCGTATAAGGTTGTTGATGGCAAAACCGTTTCAACACCAATCGAGGTATTTGAAATTAACGATGGCGCGGATTATATCGTAGAGAGTGGTCTGCAAGAAGGAGATATAATTGTTTCCGAAGGCGCAGACCTGTTAAAAGAAGGTGTTAGTGTCTCAACCGAAAAGAAAGAGATATGAAATTACAGAAATTCATTGACCGGCCGATCTTATCAATCGTTGTATCAGTTGTAATTCTGATAGCCGGCATCATAGGATTATATGCTTTGTCGATTGAACAATATCCTGATATTGCACCACCTACTATTCGAGTATCAACGACATACAGTGGTGCAAATGCTGAAACCGTGCAGAAAAGTGTGATTGTTCCATTGGAAGAAGCGATAAATGGTGTGGAGAATATGACTTACATGACATCCACAGCCAGCAATACCGGCAGTGCTGAGATAACAGTATTTTTCAAGCAAGGCTCTGATCCGGATATGGCGGCCGTGAATGTTCAGAATAAAGTTTCCACCGCCACATCGCTGCTTCCTGCCGAGGTTACAAAAGTCGGTGTAACTACTATGAAACGCCAAAGCAGTATGCTGAAAATATTCGGTCTATACAGTCCTAATGGCACATACGATGAAACTTTTCTGACTAATTATCTCACAATAAATGTCAAGCCTCAGATACAACGCATATCCGGTGTCGGCGAGGTTAATGTCATGGGCGGCACATACGCTATGCGTATATGGCTCAAACCGGAGATTATGGCTCAGTACGAGCTTGAACCAAGTGACATAGAAGCAGCCTTATCAAGTCAGAACATAGAGGCATCCACCGGTTCAATCGGTGAAGACTCAAAGAATGTGTATCAATACACTCTTAAATATCGCGGACGACTTGAGACCGAAGAGGAATTTGAAGAGATTGTCATAAAAGCATTTGACGATGGGCGTGTCTTAAAATTGAAAGATATTGCCACGGTAGAACTTGGCGCACAGAGTTATTCTTATGCCGGAAAAGTCAATGGAGCCAATGGTGCAACCTGTATGATAAACCAGACGGCAGGAACGAATGCCAATGAAATAATAACCAATATAGATAAATATCTCGACGAACTCAGTAAAACTCTTCCAAAAGACATGGAGGTAGTGGAGTTAATGAGTACCAAAAACTTCCTTGATGTTTCAATAAACGAAGTTATCAAGACTCTGTTAGAGGCAATCATTTTGGTCGTGCTGATTGTATATATATTTCTTCAGAACCCACGTTCAACACTTATACCGACAATCAGTATATTCGTATCTCTTATTGGAACCTTTGCGGCATTGTATATCGCCGGTTTCAGTATAAATTTGCTGACACTTTTTGCATTGGTCCTTGCCATTGGTACAGTCGTTGATGATGCCATTATTGTGGTTGAGGCAGTACAAGCTAAGTTTGATGGTGGATGCCAGTCCTCTTACAAGGCTTCTGTTGAGGCGACTAACGGCATATCCTCAGCAATAGTCACATCTACCCTTGTATTCATGGCTGTATTTATTCCAGTGTCATTTATGGGAGGGACCTCCGGCATATTCTATACACAGTTCGGTATTACGATGGCAGTGGCAGTAGGCATTTCAGCTGTAAACGCATTAACCTTGTCACCTGCACTTTGTGCGTTGATATTACGCCCGAATGAGATTATCATGGAAGGAAAGAAGCCTGAGTTTTCTACAAGGTTCCGTATAGCCTTTGATTCGGCCTTCCAAAGACTTGTTGCCAAATATAAATCGGTGGTTGAGTTCTTTATAAACAAAAAGTGGCTTGCTTGGTCATCCCTTGCTGTTTCAGTTGCCCTTTTATTCTATCTGATGAATACAACCAAAACAGGTCTTGTGCCATCGGAAGATACGGGAGCTATCTTTGTGAGCATTGATACACCGGCCGGAAGCACACTTGCAGAAACCTCTGCGATAATGAACAAAGTTGAGGCTGAATTAAAGGAGATTCCTCAAATCCAAAATTTCAATAATGTTGCAGGCTTTGGTATGGGATCAGGCAATGGCTCATCTCATGGTATGTTCATAATAAAACTTAAGCATTGGGACGAACGTAAAGATAAAAATAGCAGTGTCGATGCTGTTTCAGAAGAAATATACCGAAGGACAGCAAATATTAAGAACGCCAATATATTTGTGTTCTCACCTCCGATGATTGCCGGATATGGAACCGGTAATAGTTTCGAGTTATATATTCAGGATAGAAGTGGCAAGGGCGTGGATGCTCTGAGTAAAGTGACGGACAACTTTATAAAGGAACTAAATAAGAGACCGGAAATCCAAATGGCACGTACATCTTTCAGTGCCAACTTCCCCCAATATCGCATTGATGTAGATGAGGCTCAATGCCAGAGATCCGGTACATCTACGAGTGAGGTGCTGAAAGTTCTATCCGGTTATTTCGGCAGCGTGTATGCCTCGAATTTCAATAGGTTTACAAAACTGTATCGTGTTATTTTGCAATCACCATCTGACAGTCGAAAAGATATGCAATCTCTCAACAACATATTTGTAAAGACTAAAAATGGTATGGCTCCGATAAGTCAATTTGTAAAACTGACGAAAACTTACGATGCGGAGTCCCTCACACGATTCAATATGTTCTCATCTATAAATGTTCAGGGAATGCCGGCTGAGGGATATAGCTCCGGAGATGTGATTAAAGCTGTAAGTGAAGTGGCAGCTCAGTCCCTTCCGACCGGATATGGATATGAATATTCCGGTATGACACGAGAAGAGGAACAAATGGCTGAATCACATGATACAGTTATGATATACGGCATCTGTATACTGTTTATCTATCTCATTCTTTGTGCATTATACGAAAGCGTATTTGTACCGATGGCTGTTATCCTTTCAGTTCCGTTCGGACTAATGGGCAGCTTCCTGTTTGCAAGAATTTGGGGTATTGAGAATAACATTTACCTTCAGACCGGTCTAATCATGCTGATTGGGTTATTGTCTAAGACAGCGATACTCTTGACAGAGTATGCCACTGAAAGAAGAAAGGCCGGAATGACATTGGCTCAAGCCGCATTAAGTGCTGCAACTGTTCGTCTGAGACCTATTCTTATGACTGCTTTAACCATGATTTTCGGACTTCTGCCACTGATGTTTGCTTCCGGAGTAGGTGCCAACGGCAATCGTTCACTTGGTGTAGGAACCGTTGGCGGTATGTTAGTCGGCACAATAGCCTTGGTATTCGTGACACCCGTATTCTTTATCGTTTTCCAGCGAATTGAAGAGTATGTAATGGGTAATCGTAAAAAAGAAAGACAAGCATGAAAAAGATATTATATATGATTATAAGCATGGTAGCTCTTAGTAGCTGCCATGTTTACAGGAGCTATGAACGCCCCTCGGAATTGCCGACTGAAGGACTGTTTGAATATAATGACACAGTATCTGTAAGTGACACCACGTCAATCGGCGATTTACCATGGGAAGAAATGTTTCAAGATACACTTTTACAGTCCCTGATAAGAACCGGCATTGAGAATAACACAGATTTGCAAATAGCGGTCTTACGCGTGGATCAGGCTATGGCTAAATTAAAGGCAGCACGTCTTTCATTCTTGCCATCGCTTAACCTTTCACCGCAAGCGTCGTTAAATAGCAATATCGGAAACAATACAACCAAAACGTATCAGTTACCGGTTATGGCTGAATGGGAAATAGATTTGTTTGGTAAGTTATGGAATGCAAAAAAAGCTACACAAGCAGACTTACTGCAACAAAAGGCTTATCAGCAAGTGGTGAAATCAGAACTGATTGCATCCATAGCCAATAACTACTACTCGTTGATGATGCTTGACGAACAAAAGAGAATCAGCTTGGCAACCATAGAAATCTGGAAAGAACAAATACGTGTAATGGAAGCCAAATTCAAAGTCGGCGAGGAAAAGGAAAACGCAATCAGTCAGGCTCGTGCTAATCTCCATGAGCTTAATGTAACAAACAACGACCTGCAAAGGCAGATAAAAGAAACAGAGTTTTCACTATGCACATTGTTAGGTACCACGTATCGGCATATTCAGCGCAGCAGTATTGAGCAACAGGTGTTTCCGGATTATACAAAAGTCGGTTTACCAATCAGGCTTTTGTCAAGACGTCCGGATGTGGTACAGGCAGAAATGAACCTTGCAAGTGCATATTATACAACAAACCAAGCACGGGCCGCATTTTATCCAAGTCTTACTCTTTCAGGGAGCTTGGGGTGGACCAATGCTCTGGGACAAATGGTGTCAAATCCCGGAAATTGGATTCTTTCCGCTGTGGCATCACTTACCCAGCCGATTTTCAATAAAGGCAAACTCGTTTCAAATCTGCGTGTGTCAAAAGATGAGGAACAGATAGCTTTGTTAACATTCAAACAAACTATATTGGAGGCCGGGGAGGAGGTCAACAACAATCTGTATGCGGCTGACGTAGCTAAAAGTAATCTTGAAAATCGTATAAGTCAATGCAATGAATTGAACAATGCTGTTCAAATGTCTGAGACTTTGTATAAGAATGGAGAAGCAACGTATCTGGATTTGCTTACCGCCCGGCAATCTTTGCTTAATGCTCAATTAAGTCTGGTTTCTGATAGATTTACATATTGTCAGTCAATTATTAACTTATATAACGCATTGGGAGGTGGCGCTGAATGATACCGGAATCAGAATCGTATGACAGGAATATGACTTTCATAGTCATATTCCTTGGAATGTTGACTGCGTTTGCACCGTTTGTTACGGATATGTATCTGCCGGCATTGCCATCAATGGCGGATAGTTTCTCCACAAACGCATCTATGATACAAATGAGCCTGACAACCTGCATGATCGGCTTGGCAGTAGGTCAATTGATATTTGGTCCGATGAGCGACAGATATGGCAGAAAACCAATATTGATTTGGACTCTTATTCTGTTTATCGTTTCAACGGTTCTTTGTATTTATTCAACAGATATTTATTACTTCGTCTTATTCCGACTATTACAGGGAATAGCGGCTGCCGGAAGTATCGTAATCGCTCGATCCATTGCTACTGACATGTGTACCGGAAAAGATTTGGTTAGAGTTATGGCTGTTGTTGGAGCTATCAATGGAATTGCTCCCGTTTCAGCCCCCGTTATTGGTGGCGTGATGACAAATTCACTCGGTTGGCAAGGGATTTTTGTTGTCTTATTACTTTTTGGTATAGCGTTATTGTTGGCATGTAGATTCTTTCAAGAATCATTACCGGTGGATAGGAGGTCCAACATCAGCATCTTACATGTACCATCATTCTTTTTACCATTGTTTAAGATGCGCCCATTCACCGGACATATGTTGCAGCTTGGTTTTGCCCAAACTGCACTTTTTGCCAACATTGCGTCCGCACCATTCATTATTCAGCAGCATTACGGATTCAGTCCTTTCGGATTCAGCATAGTATTCGGGCTTAACGCTTTAGTCCTTGTCTTCTCAGCATCCATTACGGCACGTTTCAAGCACATTGAAAGAGTAGTGATTGTTGGGAATGTCGGGTTACTTGCTTTTTCAGTGGCTGAGGCTATTGCGATGTTCTTGGATTGTAATTTTATTGTTTATGAATGTGGGATTTTAGGAATATTGTTTTCTCTTGGACTCTGTTTCACCTCTGAAACAACAATTGCTATGGATGCCGGACGCAGTCATTCGGGTAGCGCATCTGCGCTTATTGGTGCCGTGCCTTTTGCTTTCGGTGGGCTTGTATCACCATTGGTTGGACTTGGCAATACGCTGCATACAACCGGCTTGATATTCGTGCTATGTGCTGTTGGTGCGATATTGTCAATGAGAATGACTCGAAAACACGACTGTAATCAATCTCTTTATTAAAGAGATTGTGTAATAATACATAAATTTATGAATAAAATCCTTATCGTAGATGCCTCCGCATCCGATAGTAGGGTCATGACCAACCTTCTTATGAAGGCAGGTTATGACCCTGTTGTTACGGAGAGCATCGAAGCCGGAAAAGTTGAGGCGGCGGAGCTGCCTCCCGGCGCGGTCATCGTCACGGCAATGAAATTGAATGACGGTACCGCAAGAGAGTTTATCAACTGGCTCAAAACCGAGGGTTATAAATTCCCGGTCATAGCCATAGTAGAAAATCTTAGCCCGATGGAACTTATTGATGTGCTGGGCGATAGTGGCGCGGTAGCCATTGTTCAACGTCAAGCCATTGATAAGCAGATTGTTGAGACAGTCGGTAAATATGCCAGACCGGAGCACGTTGTTATGACGCTTGACAATCAGCTATTACCTCGCGTCAGCGATGCTTGGAAAAAAGTTGAAGAAAAAATATCAGCCATTGCTGCCACCAATGCTAATGCAATCGTGTTCGGTGAAAGCGGCACAGGAAAGGAGCAAATTGCAAGGAGAATCTATCAACTAAGTTCCCGTGAGCAAAAGCCAATTACGATAGTGGAAGCCGGCAGTGCGCCGTTTATAGGTACACATGACCCTGCATCCAATCGCAGTGAGGTTTATAACCGCTTCAAGAGTTATTTTACCAAAGCGACAGGAGGTACAGTAATAATTAAGAATGTCCACCTGTTGTCTTTCGAGAAACAATCGGTGCTTTTGCATATCCTCGAAACCGAACACCCCGATGTACGGGTAATCTGCACGGCAGAACCTGAGCTATTGCGGATGTGGACGGATGGACGCTTCCGACCGAATCTATTTTTCATTCTCCGCCAAAAAGATGTACCCGTTCCGGCTCTCAGAGAAGTAACGGAGGATATTCCGGTAATCGCCGATTTCCTGCTGAAACAATATGCCGCAAAGACAGGCAAACAGCGAAAGAAACTCGATAATTCGGCGATAAAGGCACTGAAACTCTATCCGTGGCCAGGCAACGTGCGCGAGTTGAAAGACATTGTTCTTTTCGCCGCTTTCCATGCCAAAAATGAAACTATCTCAGCCTCCGACATCAGCTTCAACCTCTCAGCACCTGAAACATTAGATGAGTTGAGCTTGAAAAATCCCATTACCGAAAGGGCTCTTATTCTTGATGCTCTCAACCGCACTAAGTGGAATAAAACGCAAGCAGCGAAACTATTAGGAATAAGCCGGACTACCCTTGATAACAAAATCAAAAAGTATGGCCTGTCACAAACCTAAACGTAAACAATCGTTAATTCGCCGAAATTTTGTATATTTGCAGCGAATTTGACATATTAGTGTCTGGAGAGCCGGACACCTTCTGATACAACATGACATACGCAACACCGAGTTCATTGTGAATCTGGACAATTCATCTGAACAAAACGAAGTGATGCCTATGCTATGCGATTGCATAGCGTGCATCTATTCGATTTTTGTTCACGGCAGTCCAGAGCCGACAATGAGATTGAAGGGTGTGCGCTTTTTTTATGACTTCACTTATTGCCCATTCGCCAAAGTGTGTCAAACTCTTTCGCGAGAGTGACAATCTCACGATTGAGTTTCACTAATTCAATGGTCACTTGCTCCAGATTATATAGGGCTCTCATTGCTTTCTTCTCGGTGAAGTTTTGGCGGAGCATCCTTACAACTTCATCATACTCCACACCTATTGTTCTGTACTGTGCATTGAAGGCAGATAGCCTGTCGATGAACACGCGGCTGTTCTCATCAACGACAAATACCTTGAACGGTTTTCCAAGCAGTACATTCTTGATAAAAGCGGCCTTGGTGGTCGCGCCTGATTTTTCAAACTTTGAAAGGAACACATCATTTTCCGATGCGTCAAACCGCACGACGTATCTGTATGCGGCGGGATTGATTTTTGGCGGTCGCCCGCCTTGGTTGAAATTTTGTTTCATAAAAAATGGATTTAATGGTACCGGTTGGAAACTGCCAACCGCAGGTTTTGAAAACGGGGATGACGACTTTGGAGTCAGACCAACCTATGACATTGCAAGGGTTTCGGGGCACAATCTCATTTATGAGTGCCCCGGAACATACCTTGCAATGTTCCAATGAACATCATCACAGAGAACCGAATGGCTACCTTCAAAGTGCTCCTGTGAAGAGATGTCAATATAACAAGATGAATCCCGGTCATAGTTTTTATGAGATATGTGAGTAAGGCATAGTAAAGCAATCGTTGTGCAAAGTGACGCAAACTCAACTTATTGCAAATCCTTTTACAGTTATTTGCCGTTAGACATACACAAAGGCACAGGTAATTTGAGCCGGTGAGATAAGGACTTTATCCAAACACCCTCTTTGTCCATATAACATGTCTTAATGGCATTTTGGATTTTGAGGCAATACAGTCATGGGTAACGGAGGGTAAGGTTTCGGAAACCGTGGGAAATCGCTGTCAATCTGAAATCTTTTCTCATTCACTCATCGTTTGACTTACACAAAAGCATGGATGACAATGCTTATGAGCAAGTGGTAATGGAATCATTTTCCATACCTCAATATCATTCATGCGACCTGTTGAGTTATACTATATAAATATTGCAACATGGTCACTCTATCTGTCACCTGCAAGCATCTGTGTGTGAATGACAAAGTGAGTCAATGAGTTGATGTATGACAAAATGACTTTGTGATAACTCACCGCTGCAATCACGTTATGTAGTGAATGGTCATTCACGTTATAACGTTATAACATTCTAACGTACGAATATAAAGACAGACCACCGGATATAAGCAGATTCACCTATCTGCCCATAAAACCGAAGATATTTTTGTCGATTGGGCTGTAAATCCGGCTGAAAAAGCGGATACATATTCTCTTCAAGATACTAACCTCCGTCTCTGTATAGACAGCTATACAGAGACGGAGCTTCAGACCGGGACACGGTTATCAAGCCCGGCTGCTATGTGGTGGATGCACCGTCTGATGTTTAACTTTATCCCTTCTGAAAAATTTTATGGACTATGTTGTGATTGAACGCATCGTGTTCGATGCACTTGTGTCGCAGATTGCTGACTGCGCACATACTGTTGAGAAATTTATGAAAATGATAACCCCTCGGAGTCTTGATGACTGGGTTGACAACAATGTCGCCGGTTCCATGCTCCGGCTTGGAACACGGTCTTTGCAGACCATGCGCTCGTCAGGTAAAATCGGATACTCCATCATAGATGGAAAGGTGTTTTATCCTATGAGCGAGATTCACCGAGTTCTTAACCAATCCTATACGAAAGATGGCTGACAAGATGCAAGTCCTCACTTCAGATGAAGTGTGCGGTATATTTTCAGCTATTGAAAATGTCCGCAAAGGAATCAAGGCATTGTCGGAGTCAATAACACCGTCCCAACGGTACCTTACCGACAGCGAACTTTCAAAAGAGCTGAACCTCAGCAAACGCACACTCGCCAATTACCGTGCAAAGGGTGAATTTGGTTACTACAATCTCCCCGGCAAGATTCTCTATTCAGAATGTGAGATAGAACAATTCCTCCAACGTCATTATCTGCCTCCGTTCCGCTAAACGACGACACCACCCCGATGATTCAAGAAAGTCATCGGGGTGGTGCTGTTTTTGTATATGTTCTTATTTTTGTGAACCGAATTTCGAAGCAAGGCCGCTCATTTGCTCGGCAATGGACTTATCCACTACCTTTGCATAGATTTTCGTGGTTTTGATATCCGAGTGTCCGAGCATACGGGCTATAATTTCCATTGAAACCCCGTTGGCAAGAGCGAGGCAAGCGAAACTATGTCGGGCAATATGCGTAGTAAGCGACTTCTTTATGCCGCAACAGTCGGCAATCTCGGTCAGATACGAGTTCATGCGTTGGTTGGAAATCACCGGCAGCACGACTCCTTTTGATACGCAGGTAGGATGTTCACGATATTTGTCGGCGATAGCGCGTGCCGATTCCAGATATGGGATACTGCACATATTCTTGGTTTTCTGACGCGCCTTGTGAATCCAGTAGTTTCCCTCATCGTCAACCGATATATGCTCAGGTTTCAATGCCGCCACATCGGAGAACGCCAGACCGGTCAAGGCGCAGAATACGAAGATGTCACGGACGACATTTAGCCTCTCCACCTCAAACTCCTTTTTCATAAGAGTGGTAAGCTCCCTCTCGGTGAGAAATTCTCTTGTAGTGGCTTTTGCCGAGAATTTTATACCCTGAAAGGGATTCACTTCCATCCAGCCATTGTCAAGACCAAGCCTTACAATCTTCTTGAGATTCTTGCAATACTTGTTGGCGGTATTCTGCTCAGCCTTTTTCTCGACTTTGAGAAAAAGATGAAAGTCACGGACGAAGTTATTGTCAATGGCACGGAATGGCATATCATCGACATTGTAATTCTTGCGCATGAACTCTCCGAGATACTTTTCAGTCCGCTCGTAGCGTAATACCGTTCCGAGAACAACATCGCCGATTTCAAGAAGCTGACGATACTTCTCATTTTCTATACGGAATATTTCGCGCAACATCTTGGGCCTCTCGACACGACCTTGATATACGTCCATCACAGTCTGAGGATTGACAGGTTTACACTCATCAATCAGTTGCTGATGGATTTTATATATTCGGGATATTGTGTCGTCAAGATAGTCGTTGAGTTCTAACGACAGTCGATCGCGACCGGTGGAACGCTGCTTTTTCTCGTTCCATAGCTTTGAGTTTACACCTCGTTTCAGTGATGCTTCAAGAAAGCGCCCGTCGATGGTTATGCGCATATACACCGGGGCATCTCCGTTTTTCAGGAGTTTCTTGCGCTTGATAAAGAACAAGACGCTGAAAGTTGATTTACGTTGCTGCATGTCAAATAAACGATTTTAGTTATACTTCGGTTTACTGACAAGAGAAGAAAAACTGCGTGCAACGGTGCCAATATCAGATATTTGCCGGAAAATCGTTGGACGTGGCGTCATCAGAATCAAGTCCAACGGATAGTCCAACGCGAAACACCTCATTTTGCCGGATTTTGCGTCATTCCTTAAAAATTAAAAGTCCCGAAAATCGTTGATTTTCAGAACTTTTCAGCGTTTTTGCGCTTCATTTTCGTGACCCGCCTGGGGTTGGCGAATCTTATGCTTTGCATTGATAATCAAGTTGTTGGCATTGCTCTTCCTGTGGTGTACACGTTACGCACACGACAGTGTTTCAATGTTCTTCGTCATTTTTCATCCGATAGTGCAAATTTAATCATTTTCCGCGATGTACACGCTATCCTAAATGTTAAAGTTTCTGCAATCGGAATCAGCATATTAGCCGTTATACTGCTGTCAAATCTCAATTATCTTGTCTCTCTTGGAATCTCAGTGCTCGTTTGAGGGATGTTCGGAAAGGACTTCATCGCAGGCTGTGTCTCCGATAATCACAAAGTTGTCAGAGAAGTCGGCAAACGCTTCCCTGAATTTTTCAAGTCCTCCTACCATTTTATTTTATTCATCATTATTGCAATTTCTTTCTCAACCCGTGGGTCGTTATCATCTTTCAATGTCAGGAACAATGACAATTTATCCACATAGCCGGAAGTGCCTGACGGCGGATACTTCCATATCTCGATGCGCTGTGTATCTTCAAAAGAGTGCAATTCGGGTATGGAGTATTTATGTTCACGCACCCACTCCGCAGTCAAAACTCTTGTCGGGACATCCTCCGGGACGAGCATTGAGTAATGCGACAGAGCCGAGATTCCGCCAATATCTCCTTCGGGAAATACATCTGATGTGTATTCTATGCTTTTGATTGGATCAATTAGATTGGTTGACGCCTTATCCCAAAGTTCTTTCCCTGACAGTTCAAACACAAGTTTCTTATTCCTGCTGCCTTCCAGACTAACCAATCCCAATGCTTCAAGTTGCTTTATGGATTTGGCGATTGTCTTATATTTATAAGGTACTTTATCCTCCAACTCTTTAAGCGACAAACCGTCAAGGCTCTCGATCTGTAGATGATAAAAAAGAATATATTGTGTTGACGGATAAAACAATTCTTTAATCTCACTTTTTGTTGACAGCCTGTTGATAATCAAGGTAGGCACAAATGCAAATTTATCGGCTACGATAAAATACACTCCTTGCTCCACTAATCGGTCACGCTCATAAGTCAATAAATTGTCAAAGTAAAATACAGCCGGAATATGCTTGATGCTTTCAATTCTTTCCGAAATCTTACGACGCTGCACATTGGTATAATCCATTTCACCTTTGGCCACAAGCAAAAGCATAACCTGCCCATTGAAATCAAACTGCATCATCTTGAAATTTGCAATGAGTTCAAGCCACAGACCTTTTTGGTCTTGCTTGGATAGATTCCGAAGCTCTATCTGCTGTCCGGCGATTGTTATCTCCTTCATGTTCTACGATATTTTGCATTATTCTCCGAGTGTTGGAGAATAATGCAAAATTGCGGAGAATAATCTAATTTTACAAATATATCAGGATTCATTTTTTTAACAGGGACACATTTTACATCAATCCCAGTTATAATACACCGTGGTGTTCAATGTCATTGAACACTGCAAGGTATATGAATTAATTCGGAATAACACGCTCCTCCTTAATTTCGGCAATAGAACCTTGCTTATTGCCGAAATTAAGTTATTGTGATAGCCATGCTTTTTCCCCATCGTGCCGTGGTGTTGACGAGCGAACACACTTCATACTATACTGACAAAATCAGACAATTCCCAGCTCTTTGAACATTGAGCCTATTTCGGAATAGGTATAATCCCGTTCTCCGTCAATCAGGCATTTCTCAGATTTCAGGGCATTCTCAATCGCCCTTACCCAATCACCGCCTTTCTTCTGGAAATATTGATGCAATGGATGTGTCCTGAAAAACCGTTGAGTTTTTTCATATCCACATATCCGGCAAAGCTCGTCCTCTATGCTTTTTGAATCGGCATAATTTTGTCCCGTATATCTGAAATAATAAAGGAAGAACAGTTCAGTGCAGCGGTCAGTCTCAAAGAAACGGACTTCATAATTGAGCCCCTTTTTCTCATTGTGGACCTTCTTGCCATGATATTTCCGTTTCAATTCAGAATAGGCTGCCCAACTTGTCGGGTCTTTCTTCTTATTGTCCATGTCGATAAGACAAAAAATCCTGTCATATCCGATTGCTATTGCAGATTCAATCGAGCGTTCCAATTCACGCAGGCTCGTATTCTTCGGAGTGTCCGGTTTGATGCTCTGTAACTGGCGGAACTCATCCTTCAATGAATTGAGATAGAAGAACTCCGTAGGGCCTTCGCCGATAATCACAGTGGTTTGTTTCCTTACTTTTGGCATGGCTCATTTCTGATTTAAGATGAACGGCGAACCCAACACAGGTTTTGACCCAAACCGACCGATACGATAGGAATTGTAGAGTGAGTGTTCCCTGCGGAGGCCGAGTTTGTCAGCGCGGGTATATTCAGATGCCGCCGTTTCAGATGACTTCTCTACGAACCACACTGATTGACGGTTTTCATTAAACTGATCTTCTGAAAGCAATGTCATCTCCTGTGTTGTGAAAAACAACTGCGATTGGCACGAATTGGCAAGGAAGACCTGAATATAATACAGTAGCAGATCATAATGCAAATCCTCGCCTAATTCGTCAAGCATATAGATATGGTCTCCGGTTATGGCATTATACAGATAGTTAAGATCAACCAGATATTTAATTGTTCCGGCAGACTGTGTGGAGAGAGGCAACATGAAGTTACCTTCATCTGATGTATTTACAAACTCCACATGGTTTTCAACGCCATCCGATATGACGCTGAAATTTGAAATATTGAAATCAGCCTTTTTCAACATCTGTATGAAGAATTCTTTCTTTTTCTCATTCTGACTTACCTCTTTCAGAAGAGAGACGAGGCTTCCGCCGTCATTGTTGACTCCATGTACATGGGACTTAATCCAATTGTACAGTGCCGCAATCTTACATGCGTCTTCCGGCAAGGACACTTTTCCATATGTGGAGAGGACCGAATGATTGTTGAGAGTATGCTCTTTCAGAACCCGGAGCGTCTTCGCCTTTATGCCAATGCTTGTTCCAAATTTAATCTCGCATTGTCTGTCTTCGCCGACAAACTCGCGTTCATAAAACAGAGACTTGCTCTTATTGGGATAGTAATTCAATTCCTCCCTTATGATATGGCTTCCGAGATATAAAATCATGTAATCATATCTGACACCGTCGGCATAAAAAGACACGAACATCTTTGTCGGCTGATCCTTGGTCAAAGCAAAAGGCATTTCAGAATGCACCCTTTCATTTCGGTCTTTACGGTCAATGAACATAAGCTCAAAAGCGTTCTGCATCGCTTTGAGCATATTCGATTTACCCGAAGCGTTGGCTCCGAATATTATTCCCACACGGCCAAGATGAACACCTTTTGTGATTTCGGCACTCATCCAGTTTCCATCATCGCCGTCCGTCTCAAAGTTCATCGTTTGACGTTCCCGAATTGACAGGTAGTTTTCAGTCCAGAATTCGCGTATCATTTTGTATTATACCTAAAATTCAAGCCCATATTGCAGGCCAACTGCAAAATTAGCCATAATTTTTGGTGTTTCCAAGAAAATCAAGGCTAAATACGGTCAATGCTTTATTCAGATGCGATTTTCAGAAATATAAACTCCAGAGAGGTACGACGGCTGGGCTTGTCATCGCACAGCGAGGCAATGTCTGGTAATGGCAATGCCGTCCGCGGCGTTTGCCGGAGGCTGCTCTACCGCCGACCGCATTACCTGAGAATGAGAGCGGGCTAAACACCGAGTTGCTGAACGCCGGAGCCGGAGCTTCGCCAATCCTGCTCTTGCTTATCTGCAACTCCGTATTCTTAACGCCCGCTCCATTACCCGTTTCGTTTAGCCGTCGCGCCATTCTTCCGTTGTCAGCACTCCACGATGCGAAAGATTGTGACGGCCTCTGTGCATTACGGCATGCCTCCATTTCCTGATTCCGTCACATACATTCGCCTTTCCGGGAGTGTGGCATTTCAAATTTCATGTAGGTAACACTTCAACTGATTTTAGAAAAAACATTTCCGTATGTCGGTTATTCTGTGTCTCCAAAGAGGCAACTTCGGCTCTATGTTTATTCGGCAATTTCAGCATAATGCAATCATCTATTGGAAAGCATATTCGCTCGTGATGGAATAACGTGCCGGTAACGGGCTATTCTTTTGCCGCCTGTCAGAAAAATCTCCAGCCCTACGGGTAGTATTTTCCTGCCGTCGGCGAACAGCCCGCTATTTCCCGTCACGCAGGGATAATAAACGAGCGAACATACTTCAAACAGTGATTAGACGCATTAAGCGGAAAATCAAATAAAAAAATATCGCCTTATGACACAAAATAACCGACATATTAGAAATTCGAGCTTCACACCATCACCAGCTCATACCGCATTAAGACGGCTGACTAAGGTGGTCGGGATAATACTCGGAATAGTAATCGGGATTGTTCTTTGGGTGGTAGTGAAACCGATGATAAGAGGTATAGGGTGGCTCATCAGCATACTAACCCTTATTGCAATGATATACTTTGTCTTAACATTCTAAAATATATACGACTATGGCAAACGAAATGAAATCATCAAACGCAGTTATGGAGGTTGTCCGTAACTATATGGAGGAGCGTTGCGCAAGCGACCCTATCCTCGCTATCAAGTACGCAAATCCGGCGAAGTCATTGGAAAAGGCACTGAACTATGTGGCTCACGAGGTGCAGAAAAGCGGACTCACCATTATGGACTCGGATAGCGTGTTCTCTCTAATCCTTCATTATTACGATGAAAATTTGGAGGATGTCCCCAATGTCAACTGCAAGATAGCGGTTGCAAAGGAACTCACCGACACTGAGAGAGCCGAGGCAAAGGAACAGGCTATGGAGCAGTACAAGGAAGAACAACTCCGCGAAATCCGCAGACAGAACCAGCCGAAGGCAACCGCACCCAAGCACACCGCCACCGCACCGAAAGCAGGTGCAGAAATCAATGTTCAACCCAATCTCTTCGGAGATGACTTCTAAAGCATACGACTATGAAACCGAGAAATAAGAAGCAAGAGCAGATATTGGCAATGAGTGGGCAGCTTCGCCCACTCACCACCGCCCAAATGCAGTGGGCACTGACCCATACAATCGACAACTATGCCCTTAGATTCAAGAAAGGGAAAGCCGTGTGTCTGATATGCGGTCACGAGTGGGAAGCCGAGGAAGGAATGTGCCGTTGTCCCCATTGTGGCGCAAAGGTTGAGGTCAAGGCTACCACCCAGCGAGTTGTAAGGGATAAATCCTACTTCATCATCGTCACCGCAGTCAAGGGTTTTCAAGTAATCCGAATGTTTCTGATGATTGTGGAGTTCCGCAAAGGAATGAAGGCAAATCCCGGCTTCATTGAAATCGGCTCCTATTGGATTGACAAGCACGGACACACCACCGTAGTGGGGCTTCAGCGCACATTGGGTCACTACATTGACTCATTCGCTTTCGGCTCTCCATTGGAAATCAGACACGACAATGACGCATTCTGGCACATCGCCAACCAATGGGTCTATCCAAGGACAAAGGTCACTGACACCATCAAACGTAATGGCTACACAACCTTTACCTATGGCGCACACCCCGTGATGATGTTTCAGCAGTTGCTCACCAACCCCAAGGCTGAGACTCTGATGAAAGCCGGAGAGGAAGGATTGTTCCGTTACCTTTGCCACCACCCTAAAGAGGTTGACAAATATTGGGACACAATCAAGGTGGCACGCAGGGCAGGTTACAAGATTGACGACCCTCAGATGTGGTTTGACTACATCAAGATGTTGGATAGAATGGGCAGAGACCTCCATTCCCCCACGTTGGTAGCACCCAAAGACCTCAAAGCCGTACACGATGAATATGTGGCAAAGGCTGAACGTCAGCGTATCAAGGAGCAGAGAGAGAAAGACCGCAAGAGAGCGGAGGAAGATGAAGCCAAGTTTGAGGAACTCAAAGGCAAATACACCGGATTGGTTATGACAGACGGAGAAATCGTTGTCCATACCCTAAACTCCGTAGCCGAGTATTATGATGAGGGAAGCCGTCAGCACATCTGTGTAGGTTCATCGTCCTACTACCTCAAAGAGAACACATTGGTATTCTCCGCCAAAATCAAGGACAAGACAATCGCCACGATTGAAATCTCCCTCAAAGACTACTCAATCATTCAATGCAGGGCATTCGCCAACAAGGTCTGCCAATATCAAGACCGCATTACCAAAATTATCAGCGACAACATCAAGATGATAGCAGAGAGAAAGAGAGCATAAGTTTAACCCGACCTCCACCGCACCGGTGGAGGTCACAATCAAAACATTATATGTGCAATTCTGAATATGACTTCTTAATTCCCAAGTTGGGACAAGAACTATACTCTAAAGCCTACAATCCCTATCGCCCATATTCAAAGAAATTCCAATAGATATACGAATATCGTCATACCGATGGCGAATTATTCTCAGCAACAGCACCCACTATTGAACTTTGTCGCCAATGGCGCGATGAATGGCTTGCAGAAAGGAGCAATAATAGCCAATAGTCGTAATATACGCCAAGCGGAGCAATCCTGTGAAGAATTGCTCCGCTGATTTACGCTCAAAATCCTAAAAATTTCGGCCGCCTTTGGAGGCGGCGAGAGGCAACTTATTATTCCAAATATCAGGATTTTTCGCTAATTTTGCATACCCAATTTCAAAAAATAATATGACAAAAGCGGAAATAGTAACCGAGATTGCCAAGACAACTGGCATCGAGAAAGCAAGCGTACTCGCAGTAGTAGAAGGACTGATGACTTCAATCAAAGACAGCCTCGCACACGGCGAAAATGTATATCTCCGTGGCTTCGGCTCATTCATCGTAAAGGAGCGCAAGGAAAAGACTGCCCGTAACATCTCCAAGAATACAACTATCATTATCCCGGCTCACAATATCCCGGCTTTCAAACCCGCAGCCGAGTTCAAGAAGGTGGTGGCGAAGTAAGATGGGACATGAAAATGAGAACACAGTCGAAGAACTGACGGATACCTGTGAATGCGGTTGTCATTGCGATGGTGACTGTCATTGTCACGAGAAACAGCCGGAGATTTTTGATGAAAGTGACATCGACCGCATAATAGCCAACCTTAATGACTGGGATTAAAATGGTATCTGAGAAACTGAGTCGTTGTCCGTGGTGCGGAGACGACCCTCTTTATGTGAAATATCACGATGAAGAATGGGGTCGCCTTGTCACGGATGACCATATACTCTTTGAGTTCCTCACGTTGGAAAGCGCACAGGCTGGACTGGCTTGGATAGCAATCCTGCGCAAACGAGAAGGCTATCGTGAGGCATTTCACAACTTCGATGTTGAGAAAGTTGCTGCCATGACCGAAGAAGATGTTGAGCGATTGATGAAATTTGACGGAATAGTCAAGAATCGCCGTAAAATCCAGTCGGCTATTTCCAATGCCCGGCTGTTCATCGAGATTCAGAAAGAGTTCGGCAGCTTCTTCAACTATCTGAGGTCTGTCTTTCACGGAGATTTCCCCGTTGTAAATCATCCGGCAACAATGGCTGATATTCCGGTCACATCGCCTGAGTCGGATGCAATCGCTAAAGATATGAAGAAGCGAGGTTTCAAATTCTTCGGCTCAACAATCTGCTACGCCCATCTACAAGCCACAGGCTTCGTAGATGACCACCTTAACGATTGCCTCTGCAAAGGACAACTATAAAACTTTGATTGGCGTTATACTAAGAAACAATAGTTATGGCTTCGAGACGGACAATCATACAAGACTGGATGGTGGCGCAGAAGCGTCACCATCTTTCTGACATGCAGGTACAGATGGCGCGTGAACTTGGATTCAAACCGGATTCACTTCGCAAGATTGACAATCATAAGCAGGAACCGTGGAAGACACTACTGCCACAGCACATTGAAAATCTATATGAGAAACGTTTCAAACGTGAAAAACCTGAGGTTGTAAAATCTCTGAAACAGCAACTCATAGAGGACGAGATCAAACGCAAGGCTAAGAAGAAAGCCAAAGACGCACGTCGCGCAGTAAAAGCAGCGGAAGAGTCGATGTGCAGTCCCGAAGTGATTGAGGATTCAGAAGATATTGTGCAATTAGGACTTGACAGTTGCGGAGATTGAATTATGCCGATGTGGAATCCGTGGCATGGTTGCCACAAGATAAGTACGGGATGCAAGCATTGTTACGTTTACCGTGAGGATGCGGCGTTTGGCACGGTCACACCGTCAAATGAAGTGCGTAAAACGGCATCGTTCAATCTACCTATAAAGCGCGATAGAAAGAAGAATTGGAAATTTCCGTCAGGCACGGAATTTGCGCTGTGCTTCACCTCTGATTTTCTGATTGAAGAAGCCGATGAGTGGCGTGATGAAATCTGGGATATTATCCGCCAACGGACTGATTGCACATTCTTTTTCTTCACAAAACGCATAGAACGCCTTATGCAGTGCTTCCCGGATGATTGGGGCGAAGGATATAACCATGTTGGTATCGGGTGCACGGTCGAAAATCAGGACCGCGCAGATTATCGTTTGCCGATATTTCTCTCATTGCCAATCAAGCACCGCATGGTAATTGTCGCGCCAATGATAGAAAAGATTGACATAAGCAAATACCTCAATCCGGAATTGATTGAGGAGGTCTCGGTCGGTGGTGAATCCGGCAAATATGCCAGACCTCTGGACTTTAACTGGGTTCTTGATATGCAAAGACAATGCCGGGAGTCGGGAGTACCGTTCAACTTTCATCAGACTGGCTCATATCTGATTAAAGACGGTCGTCAATACCATATTCCGAGGGAACATCAGCATTCCCAAGCTAAAAAAGCCGGATTGGATTTTGATTTCTGATTTATTTTTTGAAAATTCGTAAAGCTGTATCACCTTTTGCGATATGAGAGGAATAACTTTGCATCAGAAATCAAAACCATGAACTTCCATTTTTTGTCGACTTCCCTGAAATTTACAAAAATTGTCCGATACAAGACTTCGCCAACGATATAGCACGGCGCCTAAAAGCCGAAGGCTATGACATCTACATCGACCGCATGGGCTACGGCAGCAAACGCATTCCCAAGGGAACCCCAATCTGCTATCGCGTCTTCAAAGGCCGTTATCCCAACCACCACATGGACAATTGGAAAGATGAGTTTCAAAGTTATTCCTACTTCGGGCTATACGCTTTTCGGTTGAGCTTACCGTTGTAGGTGCGCTCAACTTTATCGACTTGGGTATATAACTGAGGAACCTTATGACCTTCAAGCTTTGATGCAAGGTGTTTGGCTAACGCTTTCTTCTCAACGGAAAGACCTTCTTTTACAACATAGAGAAGACGGAGTGCTATTCCTAATACCGGATGCTGTGATGGAATACAAATACAGTCATCAATCTCCGGCATCGACTGGGCGGCATCCTCAACCTCAACAGGATTTACCTTGAACCCTCCGACATTTATAATATCTCCATCTCGTCCGGCTAATTGCAATCGGCCCTCTTCATCGAGGATTCCCTTGTCTTTCGTGAAGATTTTATTCTCTCTGAGAACTCGATTTGTTTCATCCAGGTCTCCGCAATAGCCAATCATTAGCGTCTTACCTTGACATACAATAAACCCATCATCATCAATTGTTAAGGCTGAGTGTTTCATCGGCTTTCCTAAGCACCCAGCTACACAATATCCTCCGTTGAAATTATGGGTCGCGATTATTCCGGTCTCTGTGGAGGCGTAAGTATTATAAAGACGAGTATGCGGAAGCAATTCGCATAGTTTCTCCATGTCGGATTGCGAAATTGGAGCGGCTCCAGTTTCGATGAAATCAAATTTTTCAGAACAATCCCTTAGTTGTTTCTCACCGAATTGTATCATCATACGGAGACTGGCCGGAACTTGGAAAGTAGCCACCTTCCAAGGAGCATCCTTAACCACCTTAAAGAAAGCTGGCAAGTCTTTGAGCCCGTCCATGATATAAATGGAAGCACCAACTATTATTGACGGCCATATCTTACTCAAACTTCCTATGTGGTTAAGCGGACCGGTAATAATAAACGTCAGGTTCGAAGAAAAGCCTTGTGCATCAATCAAGTTTTCAGCATCATATATAATGATACCTTGGCTAATCATAGTCCCTTTCTGTTTACCGGTTGTTCCGGTCGTAAAAAGTATGTCGGTTACATCTCCCGGCATATCAGCCTGCGATGTCAATTCCAGTATTCCCTGAAATTGAGCATCGGGCAAGTCCTTTTCAAGAGGAACAACCACTTTCCCGGCCTTGTGAGCTGCGAAATAGTCTATGATGAAATCAAAATCATGCGCGGATCTTAATACATAGACACGGGAGGTTTCGGATTCAATTTCCGACGCACGTTCACAGACCGCCGTCCATAGTTCACTATAAGTCAAAATTCCATCGGAATTTTGGAAAGCAATCCTCTGGGGCGAAGATTGTGCATGTTCACGTAGATAATCTTCCAGTCGGTTCATATAACCTTTATTTTTCTGCCAGCCTACGGTTTACCATTTCGACTATGCTGTCAAGCGAACGGAGGTTCTTGGGAGTGGCATCTTTAGCTTCTAGTTCAATGCCATATTCCTGAGACAGCACCATCAAAATAGTCGTTACGCCAAGAGAATCCAATTCGGCAAAAAGGAAGTCCGAATCTAAATCTACGAGAGGAAGAAGGTCTTCCAGTAAAGTTCTAATATGTTCTTTCATTTTCTGTAGTTATCAATTTTTAAACAATCGGGGAAGATAGTCAATCAGATACTTACGCCAGTTGCTCCAAGTGTGTCCACCATCTGATTCATTATACAAAAAAGTATAGCAACCCTTGTTAAGTTTTTTTCTTAAGTCATCGTTAAGTTTCTTTGTAAAATCATCCTTCCCTACGGCGATATAGAAGAGTCTGGGATTTTTCTTAAAGAAATTCTTCAATTTCCAATCAAAATTATCATATATATCCAAATTCTTATCGGATTCTCCTCCAGTGATACTGCTAATCTTTCGGTCAACGCTACCACCCCCTAAAAAAGGAAGTGCTTG
Organism: Lepagella muris; assembly: GCF_004793975.1. NCBI lineage: Bacteria > Pseudomonadati > Bacteroidota > Bacteroidia > Bacteroidales > Muribaculaceae > Lepagella > Lepagella muris. The sequence goes on along the minus strand of NZ_SRYB01000011.1, from coordinate 31,402 downwards.
CTTTAGTTGCTTCCAACCTTCTCCTATACTTTTCAATCCGCCGACACTTTTGTCTCCAAGAGCGTTTGTTGTTTGAGCCGAGAATAATCCAATGTAATCAAATTCATTAGGATTATTTAATGAGGTGTACAGTGTATGAAGGCCACCAAGAGACAACCCAGCTATGGCTCGATGTTGCTTATCTGCAACCGTACGATAATTCTTGTCAACATAATTGACAATCTCGGGGACAAATGATTTCTCGAATTTACCAAACATCGATGAAACATTGTTGCTAGAAGGTTGAACATTCGGATTGTTAGGATCTTCTCCGGGAGCGGCTGCTAACTCCACATTGCCGTTGGGCATGACAACAATCATTGGTTCACATGTGCCATTTGCAATAAGATGATCCATTATTTGGGATAAACGACCGCAATCAGCCCACGCAGTTTCATCACCTCCCGAACCATGAAGGAGATAAAGGACTGGATAGCGTCGAGATTATGATTTGTATCCGTGAGGAAGATATACAGCCATACGGCGTTTACTCATTCCATTCAACGATGATGGGTACCAATCATATTCTAATGTGCCTTTTTTTGTTTGCGCATCAGTAAAGTTATCTCCAATCCCGCCCTTGATGATAAAATAGTTATAGGTAGAGCCTATATCCCGAGTTGTGTCCCTATTCCTTTTATCGAAACGCACAGAATCTTCATTCACTACGAAATCGTACCAGTAGAGTTCAGAACTGAGCGGCTGCGACGTATAAGTCCAAACTCCATTTCCAGTGTTCGTCATTTCAGCTTTACCATCTTTGGAGAACATTCCAGCCATAGGAATTAAAGAATTCCCTTTTTGGAAGAATGTACCCTGTACTTCTACTTTCTCGGCTTTCGGATCTATATAAGTAATTGTGACAGAGTTGTCGCTATTGATGGTAATTGGTTCCTGAGCGTTGACATGAAGAGAGGAAAACAATATCAGACCGGCCAATATTGCACCACATACTTTTTTAGGAACGTATGTCTGTTTACACTGAAAATTCATAAAGCTTTAAGTTTTCTATCGTTGATAAATCCATAGAGGTCTGAAACTCTACGTTAGTAACAATTCCCTCAGCAGCATATTTTGCTACTGTTATTTTTTCTTCGTCCGAATCAATTGCAAATACCTTGATGTCGGGATGGACAAGACCCATCAATAGAGCCATTTCACCATATCCACAATTTTTAATAACAACACATCCCGGTTGAGTATGGTCTACCAAATCGGAATAATTGTTGTGCTTTTTTAGGTTACGGGTTACTTCCTGTAATAGTTCCGTCCCCTTATATCGATAACGGTCTTTTACAAGAGATGCAAAATAGGTTGCCGTCTCATACTTGCAACACATTGCCTTGTATTCAACCTTCATGTGGCGATGAACATTCTGGGCGAATGCAGAGTATGATTCATTCCATATAGGACTTGACGATGTTATCCGTTTACCTATCCGCATATTGATTTCTCCCTTGTAGCAGGCAAAGCTTTGGATGGGCATAAGATAGTTAACGCCATGCAGCAACACAGGCAAAACATCAATGTTAAGTTGCTTTGCAAGATAGAACGGTCCTTTATGGCATCTGAGAATGGAAGAATCGGGATTACGCATTCCTTCCGGAAAGAAGGCTATTGAATAGCCTTCCTCGACATACTTCTTGAAAATCTCCAAGTCTCTCTCCAAAGAAGAATCCTTCCATGCAGTAAAGTTGGACTGCCGGATTGTATAGAATCCCAACCACTTGAACATTATACGAACCACCGGATTCATACTTGACCTCTCATTTGCCACAATGAGAATCTTAGGACTCCATGCCATAAAATACATCGGGTCGAGCAAGGACTGATGGTTGCACACGATAACACAGGGCTTATTCAAAGTCTCATTATACGGGTTGTGCATTCTGAATTTAACACCGGGCATCAATTTAAGGTCAATTCTATGTGACCAAGTGACAAAACGATGGAAAAGAGCCAGTGTTTTTGGTGTCCTCGGACCAATAATAAACAGGAAGAAGCCCAAGATATATCCGATTAGTAATTGAGATAGCCACCATGCTCCACAGAACCAAGTACGAAGTAACGGTCCGAGCGTTAGAGGGCGTTTCCTATATTTGCCATGAGATTTTGTGATCCAATTGAATACCAAAGGAGGCAATAGATAAGCCATCAATACAACCGAGAGCATACCAACAATGGTAACCTCAGCCAATGAATGGAGTGCCGGATGTTTTGCAAATATCAAAGTTCCGATTCCGATGAACATAATGAGAGCGGACACAAGAATCGAACTTTTGTAGGAAGCAAGCATCTTTTTCCTAAAAGCATATTCATAGCAACAGCCTTCGGTCATGAAGATTGTGTAATCATCTCCCTGTCCAAAGATGAAAGTAGCGAGAATAATATTGACAATGTTGAATTGTATTCCGGTCATTCCCATAATTCCCAGAATCCAAATCCAACTGACTGCCATAGGCAGGAACGAGAGCAAAGCCAATTCAATGGAGGCAAAAGAAGCCCATAGGAAAAAGAACACAATCAAACTACAGGCCCATCCAATATAGCTGAAGTTGTCTGAGAGGCCATTGGCAATAGCACTGTTCATACTTTGCACATCAAAGCAGAAATGGGACCCTTCGAGGCTATCAATCTTTTGACGGAGAACTTCCATTTTGTCTTTCTGCACAGAAATCAGATTGACAACCCGGTATTTCCCATTTATACTGTCAATGCTGAGGTGCTGAGAATTAATGGAATTAAGAGGGCTAAAGAAGTCTTTGTCTTGGAGGGCATATTCTCCTGATAGAATATCTTCAAAGGGAGAGAATGCTTTTTTCTGGAAGCCCTTTGTAAGTACCCCCTGCGTCAAGGAATCTGTCAAAAGAGTTTTATGAGTCGCTATAAAATTAGTCCACCTTTCCAATCTTTCAGCTTGCTGTTTTGATGATGGTAGAAATTGCATGTCAGATTGATAAACGCTATCAATCGAAGCAAGTTCTTGTTTGAGTTTGGGTCTTAACGCGGCATTGTTATCAATAGCCTCATCCAGCGTGTTTCCGGAGCTTACAACATATAAAGTTTCAGTGTTGTCTGAGTTATTGCTTGTCAGTTCCTTAAAATATACCATATCCGCTTTCTGACGGTCGGTCATGAAATTTATATGGCTCATATTAGAGTCAAAGTCTGTTTTGAGACTAAAATAGCCAAATATGACAGTGAGTAACACCACGCCAAGGACAACCCAACGTTTTTTTTCCGGTCTAATGTTGCTCAACCAATCTAGCCATTTGACAGAAATCTCATGTTGACGGTTTCCTTTTTTACGAACTGCATGAGGCAGAAATACAACGGTAAATAAAATGGTGCCAATAAGAATCAAAGCACTGAAAATCCCCAAATCGCGGAGAGCAGCCGCTTTCAATGGGACAAGTGCAACAAACGCTCCTACAGTGGTTATATTACCTATTATCAAGGGAGCTATTATCTCTCTTAGCACTTGTTTCATCGAACCTGTGTGCGCAGTATGAGCTATCAGATGGAGCGGATAATTGACTGCAATACCGAGTATAATGCTTGATATTCCCACAACAATCAATGAAACACTACTATGAATCACCGATACCATCGCCATTGCGAACAACCATCCCCATCCAACCGAAATGACAATAAGGATAATGTTCCAAGCCTTTCTAAATACAATAATAAGTAACGCCACAATCAGAACTGCGGCAATTGCAATGGATAACAGACTGTCCTCTTTAATTTGTGTAGCATTGGCGACTGCAATGGCCGGCCCCCCGATGTAATGAACAGTCACTCCTGAAAACTCGTTTTCAACCTCGTTTGCCCGTTCCGCAAGGAAATCCATTAAAACGGCATTGTTATGAGTTTCACTGTTTCCAAATGGAGATTCCATTAGAACCAAGGCGCGGCTCATATCCGGAGTAAAGATATAACCGTCATACATCTCAATATTATCTGCAGACTGGCCACTTTGAAGCCTACCTACGCAGGGAGAGAAAAGATTGAGCGGATCTCTTTGAAGATTTTCAGACAGCAATCCGGATGTGGGGAACATTAACAGTTCCTTATCCTCTTCAAGCCGAGATAAAATATAGCCGGGGGTATTCAGCAGACTGTCCATTCTCGTATAATCTTCCTCGGAGAGGAAATAAGGGATATTAGAATAGACGAAGTCGGTATATTCCGAAATCTTCTCCAAGTTGATTTGCGTAGTCAATTCCCTGACATATGCAGCAGAATCTTTTTCAGAGACGATATTTTCAAAATAATCGATTGCTTCCACCATATCGTCAGGATTTGCATTAAGCGAATCTGACGCTTGAAATATGGCAATAATCTTACTTGCCCCCGACACATCTTGATAGACCTGCATCGCCTCCTGATGATTGCCTTCCAATGGAAGAAAATCCGAAATATCTTCTTTAAAATCCAGACGTAGCAACAGGCAGGAGAGGACTGACGTGACTATGATAAACGACAGAAGGCAAAACCTTCTGCGGCTCTGCATGAAGTCATGTATTTTGAGTGCAATCTTAGTCATTTGGAAGTATCTTTATCAGAATATTGTCTTTATCCAGTTTAGGAATGCTTCTTTCCATTCCCTGCATTCAGCAGAACCCTTTGTTTCAGATGCACCAAATCCATGTCCTCCTGTCTCAAACAAAAGATATTGATGAGGAATGTTCTTTGACGTGAGAGCCGAATCCAACAATACAGAATTGTGGTAATCCACAATAGGGTCATCCTTACAATTCACCAAAAAGACAGGCGGACAATCTTCCGGAACATGTCTTTCTAGTGAAAGTAAATTCTTTAATTCCGGGTCATTCTGTTTATTATCACCCAATAATCCTCTGCGAGACCTTTTATGAACGCATTTTTCAGTCATGGTAACAACAGGGTATATCGGAACAATAAAATTCGGTCGATATTGCGGATCAAATAGTTCTGCAGAAGACATTACGAGATGTCCACCTGCTGAAAATCCCATGGCCCCAATTTTAGTAGAATCCACCCCAAACTCACTTGCGTTCTCTCTTACTATTTTTATAGCCTGTCGTAAATCATCTTGTGGGTCAGGATAACGATTTCCTCTAAATAGATACCGATGATGGAATATAAATGCGGGGACATAGGCAGTTCGATAGTCCAAAACAAACGCAGAAATTCCGTTATTGTTGAGCCATTTAGCCACTTCATGCCCCTCGGTTTCGCTATCATGCCAAAAGTAACTCCCACCGGGACATACAATAATCCCGATATTATTATCGCCATTGACTATATAAGGAGTTAGCTTTACCTTTTTATGGCAATCTGTATTTTCCCATATATTAATTTTGGCAAAACAGTTGATTGTCATTATTATTGCAGCTATTATGGAGGTGATTCTCTTCATTTCGTTTAAATTTTATTGATAAGATAATCCTTGCCAAGAATCGCTTCACAAGTTTGTACTGCGGTCAATGTCACGCCACAAAAGCCATGCATATTTATACTTTGTCCTGTAAGAAACAAGTTGGGAATCTTGGTACGCAAGGGAATAAATGGAATGGCATCATTACAATCTTTGCGCAAACCACACATAGCTCCATGCCTAACACCCGTAAAATCGTGGATTGTTAAAGGCGTGGCGGAATCTATGTACTCCACCGCTTCTCTAAGACTTGGATATATCTCAGATAATTTGTCTAATATGAATTCTATTAGTTTATTCTTGAAGGTATAGTAATCCTTATCCCTTGCTCCTTTGACGTTCTTTTCCCATTGTTCTACTTCAGACCATCTCAAAGGAGCCACAACGTTGAGTGTTTCTGCGAATTTTCCTTGATTGACAACAGGTGGTGTCATATACATAAACCGCTTTATATCAGCACAGGATTCATCTTCCCATGTCGTATCGTAATTTTCCAAATAGAAACCAATACGATTACTGTATTCTATCTTATCTTTTTTAAGCCGGATATTTACGATAAAGGATGAGATTGAATCTTCTTTTATGGAAATAAAAGACTTGTAGGCATTTGACAAAAGTCTGGGGTTATCTATAAGTGATTCCAACTCATTCACAGGGGAGGCCAATACAAAAGTATCCCCTTTGAGAATATTGCCATTGTCAGTAAGAATACTGGTAACTTCTTTATTGTCAGAATTTATCTTGATTACCTTACTATTGACAAGAATTTTCCCTCCATGATTTGTTATAACAGACGTCAAAGCATTTGCAAGAGTCTCATAACCTCCGGCGATTCGGCAAGCACCATTAAAGAATATAGTGGAAATTGAGGAGTGTAAAAATGCCGGGGTGACATTCGCTTCACCGGCATATAGAACATTCAGTGCGCCCAATAAGGCTACCAGCCGATTATCGTCGATATATTTAGAAATAAATTTATTCGCAGGAAGGTTGAAATCAACATTCCCAACGGTATTTAATCCACGGTCAGCCCGAAGATGGAACAAATCCATTTGCTCCATAACCTCGTCCACCTTATTTTGATAATTCTGTAAATTGCTCTTTTCTTCCGGGAAAATCTTTGAGAGGGATTCTACAAATCTCTCTCTGTACATTGAGAATGTTTGGGTTGTTTTATCTTTATCTACAAATACTTCAATGCTGTTTGTGGCATCAAGATCATGAATGTTAAGCATCTCTGAAATACCGAGATAATCAAAGATTCTTCTTATATTACCGCCTTCGTGCATACCTCCAAAGATATGCATTCCTGTATCAAATATTGCATTGTCACGGCAATAGCTTTGTAGGCATCCTCCAACACGTGGATTCTTTTCTACAACAGTGACATCAAGCCCCTCTTTTGCAAGAATGGCTGCACATACAAGACCACCAAGTCCGGCACCAATTATTATGACCTTTTGTTTAGACATTCCTTTCAATCCTATTTTTCAAGTTATCGTAAATAGTTTGGTATTCTCCACGCAGGTTTTTGGCCTGTGCCCGTAGAGTTGTCCCCAAAGAGGTCAAATCTTCTTGATTCATCCTTTTCCCTATTTTCAGCCATATTGGCCACCTCTTTATAAGCCATCCATGTTTCGGCATAACCTTCCCTGTCCCATAAACAACAAGAGGCAAAATATCCAGATTCAGAGTGTTAGCAATATGGAATACACCTTTGTGGAATCGGTTAATTTCCTCCGCTTCTGATCTCGTACCCTCTGGAAAAACTGAAATTGAGTATCCTCTATCCACCAACTCTTGCAACTTGGGCAAAAGTTTTTCCAATCCCACTGAGACGGGATAGTATTCCGCACACCGAACAATGGCACCAAATATAGGATTTTTCCACACCCAATCGTTTGTCAGAAATATTATCCTGTTTGTCTGACTCAATTGAACCATTAAATCTAATTGACTCTGATGGTTGCATATAATCAATGCAGGTTTCTTAAAGTCTTCACCTGATTTATTATCTACTTTTACTTTCGCACCGAACAAACCGAGTAACTTAACAACTGTCTTACTGAATGTTGTCACGACATTATGCAGTTTATAAGATGGTTTCCCTGTCAGTTTAGTATAACAAGCCTTTCCGAATGCAATGGGGGTTATTGTGAGAGCTCCGACAAGATACACAATGTAGGTGGTAATTGTAAATAAGCCCGTTTTCAGACTTCTGTACAAGAAACATGGAATACCGTAAATCACAGCTAAAACACACAGTATCGTGTTCAAGATTGAAATTCTTGTAAAATCAAGGCCGGGTCTAAAATGGGAGACCCGTTCTTCCGGTTTTGGGTAGAAGACATTTATCGGCTTTGAAATTAGCTTTACACCGTGCCACGAGGCAAATACCAACAATTCAAGCTCCGCCTCATAACGTGAGGTTAAGAAAGATAACCCTTTTAACTTTTTGAGTGGATAAAGCCTATAACCAGTTTGTGTATCAGGTAGTCTATGCAACGTCTGAACACAAAACCAAAAATTACTAAAGGAATTTGCAAACGAGCTTCCTTTAGATCTGACAACCCCGGTTAAATCACGGGACCCGACAATCAGACATCCCGGATGTTCGATGTTGGCATCCAAGAACAGAGGAATATCTTCAGGATAGTGTTGCCCATCTGCATCAAGAGTTATCGCATAAGCGAAACCCAAATCCAAAGCTTTCCTAAACCCTCTTCTCAATGCCGACCCTTTTCCTTCATTCTTAGGAGAATTGATAATTGTTATTCCGGCAATACGTTCCAAACATTCTTTTGTCGAATCGGCAGAACCGTCATTCACTACAATTACGTCATCACAGTGGAGAAGCGTTCGCCCCACCACGTCTGCAATAGTACCCTCATTATTATAAACTGGTATTATCACACAGATGCCTCTGTCATGCAATGACTGTTTGTAATGAGAGTTTGGCATAGGTTGTATCATCATCAGCAATCACGGCTTGTACCTTGAACTGATTGTCTTCTTGCTTAATTTTATTTAATGAGACTCTTATTGGTTTGTCTGTCGGAGTTAGAACGGAAACAAATTTCGCATTTTTCACTCCCGAAATTCTCAATGTCCTATTAAGACAATCCTCCAAAAGTTCTTTTGTCATTTGAATCTGGCAAACGCCTGGAGTAATAGGCATTCCCGGAAAATGGGCGGCGTATATTACGCATGAAGGAATAAGGGTGATTATATATGTAGTCACCTCGCCGACAGTTTCCTTATTGATGATTTTATATAAATTCCTATTCAGTTTCATTTGCCGGTTGAAAAGAATATTTGATTTTGCGTTTTGTATTTAGGTATTCTTGTGAACCCTGATGCATAGCTTTAAAGATATTCTTAAAGTCTCCGCTCAGTGACCTCTTGATATACCACTTGTTCATCTTGTCAGTTATACTGTGTATTTTAACCTTGTCCTTTTTCTCATCGTAGCTTATATCCATCAGAGAAATGCCAAATTCATTGATTACACTCGCATCTACATGTCCTTCTGATGGCTTGTGCATAATCATTAGTCCGCTAAGATAGGCTTTAGGCATTTCTATGACAATCTCATACCGGGATCTCTGACCTACCGAGTCAGGATATGCAAGAACCGGACTCTGCGAAAATACAAAGCCATGGCAACTCAACAGTATTAGTAGTAGACTAATTAATCTTAAACTGCGAAGCATTTATCGGAGTGTTCTTTTTTATATTTTTCAATTCGATCAATGTACTATCTCCATTCTTCTCGTGCATTTCAACCTTCGTAACTAATTTGAGTTTTGTGTCGTAATGCAAAAGGATGGAAGTAAACATCTGTTTCATCTCCTTTTTCTGAGGAATCAGAGTAACGATGTAATAGTTGCTCTTGTGGATAACGGACGATTTGAAGTCTGCTTTATCTGTCAGCACTTTCCCCAAGACACTATTCATCATGATTCTTGCAATTTCCTTGAACATCTTGTTTTTGTTCACATCAATCACATCACTATGATTGCCTTTTTTGACCGTTACCTTATTGTTATTGAGGATGAATGTGTAAGTGTATGGAGTGTTATATTGCCACCGCAGCATATTTGGTTGCTCACACCACATCTGACCTCTGGAGACCATTTTGTCGCCAAGCATTTTCAACGATTTTGTCTGGGCAAAATCACACTGCATAGTTTTTATTGAAGCTGCCGCAGCACTAATTTCTTTCAGTGCCTGAGCTTGATTGAAATTCTGGGCAAACGCAACCCCGAGCGTCAAACACAAAGTCAACAATATTATTATCTTTCTCATGATTTTATGGTTTAGAAATGATAAAGCAGCCCGCCACTATCAATGCAACTCCAATCCATTTATTGAGGTTGACATCTTCGTGGAAAATCCACGCTGCAGCCAATAGTCCAAAAACGTAGCTTAAACTGACCAAAGGATAGGCCATACTGAGAGGAAATTTCTTTATGATATACATCCACAAAAGGCTGGCTCCTCCGAAGCATATTCCGGAAAGGGCAAACTGCCAGTTAAGTAAAGCCGACCTCCAAAAAGCTGCATTCCATCCGAATGGTTCCATCTTCATCAAGCCTATCTTCAAGAAAACTTGACCAAAGGCAAGGATTGCACTCTGAATCAAAGCAAGCAGAAACAAACCATAAGTGGAGAGGTTAAACAGTAACGAATTATTCATTGCCTTCCTCCTTTCCTATTTTATGCTTTGATACAATTACACTTCTAGAAATTACTTCAGCAGGAACCTTTATTCCGGCAAATTCAAAAATTTGACGAAAATGTTCGGGACAATAGTCATGCAGTCCCACGAGTATATTCTCTGCCTTCCCTTCCGAAATCAGTTGTTTGGCATCGGATATTGCTAAATCCCAAGAATCTTCTCCCTGCGAATAGGTGATGTTATACCCATGACATTTCAGACGAGTGGCCAATGTTCCAGCAATAGTATTATGTGTACTCTGCATAAACAAAGTAGGACTAAGCCCTTCTTCTCCCTCTTCTTCTATGTGATTGAGAATTTTCTCTCCCTGATCAAGCATTCCATATGCGGTCCCGATGACAATGGCATCTGGTTTTTGGATACCTGCTGATTCAATCGCCTGCATGGAAGTCAAGATTGCTGCTTTCATGATTTTACTCATTCGGCGAGCCTCCATGGCTGTCACATATTTTTTGACATCAGACAAGTCCTCGGTGTTTGTAATCTCATGAATGGAGGAAATTCCATATTCAGCTGAGTCTTTTACATCATCCAGAAGGACGGGAGTACGAGACAAAATCAGTGAAGATTCGTTTCCTCCGAAACCAAAGGAGTTACACATTACATTGTGTAACTCAACGTTTTGTTGCCCTTTGGAGGGGATAATGCAATCCTCTGAACTTTGTTGCCAGCGGAGATTCGCCGGAATGAAGTTATTGTGCATCGACAACATGCAAATAACTGTTTCAATACTCCCTGAGGCGGACGTTGTATGGCCTGTAAAAGCTTTGGTACTTGATACTGGAGGATAGGACTCGCCAAAGACTCTAAGTATAGCCTGAGACTCACTTCTGTCATTGTCGGGAGTACCAGTGCCGTGAGCATTGATATAATCAATCTCTGACGGGTTAATGCCACTCATCGCAATGGCATCGGTCATTGCAAGGTATGCTCCCTCTCCATTCTCAGACGTCGCTGTCTGGTGGAAAGCATCGCATCTGTTGCCATATCCTGCTATAAATACGATAGGATTACATCCTTTTCGCATAGATAGGTCTTTTGCCCGCTCCAAAACGACGTAGGCAGCTCCTTCTCCCAAGTTAAGTCCATGACGGTTACTGTCAAAAGGATGGCAACTGTCGTAATCCAATATCATTAGGCTGTTAAAACCATTGAGATGGAATCGACTTAGAGCTTCGCTTCCTCCGGCAAGGACAATATCAACTTTATCGGCCAACAATAATCGGGAACCAAGAATAATGGCATTCAATGCGGATGAGCAAGTCGTGGAAATCGTAATCAAATCGGCTTCTATACCACATAATTCAGCTATCTCTTTAGTATTGTTTCCACAATCATGTTGTCTTACATACCGGGCTTTCCCCTTATCTGAAAGCATTTGCGGATAATGCCGCTCGGTTACATCCATACCACCGACAGTTGTCCCCGATATGAGAGCAACTCTTTTCCCGGCTAAATCTTCTTTCTTTAGTACAGAAGATTTCATTGCCTGTTTCAAAGCGATAGCACCAAGCAGCGATGTTCTACTTACTTCTCTGTCTGTGGGTAGCCCAAGAATATCTTTCATTTGATTGTCAGAAAGCTTGACCTCTCCGACAGGAAGCTCTTTATGAATTGATTCAAGATACTTAATCTGTGAGATTCCATGTTCCTCCTTCTTCAAGGAAGACAGCACGGATTCACAATCCACACCTATTGCGCAGATTATACCCTGACCTGTTATGGCTATGCTTTGTGGCATGATAGGATTATTTCTTGCGGTTTTCCTGAACGTATTTGGCAATGCTTTCAATGCTGGTAAATATTGCTTTACCTTCGGCAGCATTTGCAAGTCTGATGCCATAGTTCTTCTCGAGAAGCACTATTATTTCAAGCGCGTCAATGGAGTCGAGGCCAATTCCATCATCACCGAACAGAGGTGCCGAAGCATCAAGTTCTTCGGGTGTTATGTCCTCTAGGTTGAGGGCATCGATAATTTTCTCTTTCAACTCTAAAATTATTTCTTCCATATTTAGTTGGTTTTATTTGCGATAAAAATATTTGCTTCAAAACTGGTTGAATTTATGTATTCCACCCAACCTCCAATCACTGAATCTATTTGTTCATCACAGAACATACATTCAATAATGTCAGTTATTCTGTTCCAATCCTTGTTAGGTAGGATATAGAATGCTGTCTCGCCAAGTAGATGATGTCGGATGGCTAACTCTCCCGTAACGATATTGGGCAATGTATAGACAAATAATGATGGAGAAGGAAAATAATTTCCTTTGTCTTTTATTGTTTCCAAGTAGGCAATATCCGTATTAAGCGATGCATGGCTATTGAAAAAGGCTATTCCTCTTGAGGGCGTATTTTCAAAATCATTCTCCTTCTCAGCTTGCAACAGTATCTCGGATGCGATGAATCCTAACTTGGAAAGAGAATCCATTTTATAAAATTTGGGATAATCGCCTATTCGTTCCTTGTATAGCGCAGTCAAAAGTTTATCACCCGAAAATTCCAATTTGGCAGACACTCCGTCAATCACTAAAGAATCTTGTGTCAAAACTACCCTATGGGATATTTCAAACTGAGTATTACGAGTTTCAAGTCCACCTTTATCTTTCAGAGATACAAGAATTGAAGCATTCCCTCCACCAAATCCGGAAATCATCTTAATAAACGATGACCTATTTGTTTGCTGCAATGAAGAAGTAATGTTAACTTTTCCGCTTACGCCAAGTTCTTCAAAGTTTCTTGTTCCGAAAATGATGCCATCCTCTACAGAATGCATTGTTAGAATGGTTTCCAATACTCCGGCTGCACCCATGGTGTGACCAAAGTACCCTTTTAAGGCATTTGCCGGCACTTCCGAAAGTCCGGCACGGCTTATGGCTTTTGACTCCATTTGGTCATTATACATGGTAGCCGTACCATGTGCATTTACAACTGCAATGTCATCAAAGGAAGTCCCTTCAATTGTTTTACACAGTGACTGATAAGCTCCCTCTCCTTTAGGTGAGGGGCTGCTTATATGAAAACCATCGTTTCTTATCGCGCCTCCAATTATCTGCCAACAGCCCTTTTGGGGGTGCTTTGATAAAACAAGTGTTGCAGCAGCCTCACCCAAATTAAGACCAAGCCTCTCTATGTCAAAGGGTCTGCATTCTGATTCTGACAAAGCTTTCAAGGACTCAAAACCAGATATAATGAAAGGACTCTGCTCGTCAACACCACAGACGATGACATTGTCTGTCTTGTCAGCATCGATTAGCCGTGTGGCCAAAATGATTGCCGAGACACCTGAAATACACGCATTGCTGACAACTATTGGAGATTGGCTCAAACCTATTTTGTCAGAAATCTTTCTTGCTGCTTCACCTAAATTTATGATATTTTTATCATTTTCGGTGTCTTGGAGAACGCCTACGTTTCCCTTGGTGCTACTAAGGACTAAAACAGTTCGTTCGGAGATTATTTCCGGATGGCTCGTAATGGCACTCATAATTGAGTGATAAGCCAGAGACTCAAAACGAGTGAGATTTTCTTCCTTAAGCCCATCTATTTGTTCCTTTGTAAAAAGAGAGGTGGTAAAGGGAAACGGGATGCCATCAGCAGAATCGAAATGACGCAATGCGGTCTTTCCAAGTCTTACGGCTTGGAAATTTTCCTCTGTTGTGAATCCCATTGGGGATATGATATTATCACCTATTATTGCTGCCATTTTGCTTTCCAGTTCTCAAAAAATTCCGGATTAAATAATACGAGATTATAATCCATGTCCATGAATACTTGGATAGTGCGAGCCTTGCAGTATAGCAGATTGGTTTCCTTATCACGTATTTCGTAGTCAAACACAATCTTGGCAGCCTCAGTTGGACGATACGTTATATCAATTCGGGCCTTTACCCCGTAGCGGAGGGGGAATTTATATTGTATCTGCATGTCCACTATGGGCGCATAATATTGGTTGTCAAGATAGCCTTCATAAGTCAACCCATATTCGTCACCGAATGCCTCGCGTGCATCTTCAAGATATAACGGGTATGCGCCGTGCCATACGACCAATCGGTGCCGGGACACCTTAAAGGCACGGCGATAGCGGTGCTGGTGTCCGATGAGCTGACTGACGCGGCCGCACAGATGGCGGCTCTCTATCCCTTCATGCAACAGCTTGTCACGTCTGGGAGCTACACTGTCACAGGCTCTGATGGCAATAAGGAGAAGCACAAGGTAAATCTTCTCAACTCCGCCGAGCGGTACTATGTGGCAAACGAGGTGGTGACACGTCTGGAGACAATCAACACCGACCTGTGGCTGCTGGCGTGGCAGATACGCACTCTCTCATGGAACGACCTGTGGTTCTCGCTCGACCCCGACGGCTGGGCCTCGGTGATGTCGGGAAAGGCTATCGCGGAGACCCTTGTGTGGGAGTGGAACACGATAAAATACAGATAAACGAACTATCAATAACATTTTTTACATGGATACAGAAACAAAGATTATCGGCCGTTGCCCTGTGTGCGGCGGCAATGTGGTGAAGACCTGCAAGGGCTACCGCTGTGAGAACAACACCGGGGAAGACGGCAAGTGCGGACTCTTCATCAACGGGGTTATCGGCAACCGCAAGATGGCAGATGCCGAGGTCGCGGAACTGCTGGAGAAGCGGAGCATACTGCTCGACGGCTTCGCCACGAAGGAGTGGAAGACTTTTCCGACCGTGCTTGTCATGGCGGCTGACGGCTCTATCACAATGGAGTCGGTGGTGGCACGCTGCCCCCGTTGCGGCGGCGAGATCCGCGTGGGCGCAAAGGCTTTCAACTGCTCCAACTACCGGCAGGAGGGAAGCCCCTGCGACTTCGTGATATGGCGAAATATCGCCGGGCATCTCATGACGCTCGATGAAGTGCGAGAGATATGCGCCGATGGTGTCACTTCCCACGAGGTCGAGATGTTCGGCGAGAACGGCTCTGTCTATCGCCGTAAACTCGGCTTGTCACCCGACAAACTAAAGGTTATCAAGGTATGAAGCCGGGAACGAAACTCGCCATACTGCTCATAAGTTGTGTGGCTATGTGGGGCGGCATAGGTTATGCCTTCCACTACTTCGGCCAGCCGTCGAAACGGGCGCAGTCAGTGGCGGAGAAGGCACTGATGGCTTCGGTGGATAATCCGGAGTCGGTAAAGGTCATAGCGGTCAGCAAGCCTGACAGCGTGTTCGGCCGCAACTACATCAACAACGACGAGAAAATGGCGATAGCCATGTCGATGATGAAAGTCAACGAACAGGTCATATCCCGAACAGACGGGCTTCAGAACCTCGATTTTGAGGACAACACCGTTTCCGAACTTGTCGGCCGCCAGATGTCGGCGATGTCCGCTCTCCGCTCTATGGTGGGCTTCGAGACTCCTGACGCTCCACGCAAACCGTTCTCCGGCTGGAAAGTGAAGATAGAATATGAGGCTCTGTCGGAAAGCGGCTCTCCCTACCGCTCGGAATACTGGTTTATACTCGACCGCGACGCACAGTGCGTCGTAAACTCTTTTGAAATACCTCTTTTATAAATTCCTAAACTGAATACAACGATGAAAGAACTACTTGATCAGATCGAAACACTCACTGCATCTTTCCTGAAAGATGCCTGCTCCCAGCTCGACAAGGGCAACAAGGCCGCCGGACTCCGCGCACGTCGCGCATCCCTCGAACTGGAACCGCTGCTCAAACGCTTCCGCAAACTCTCGCTGGAAGCCGCCAACAACAAGGCTGAATAATCCGCCCTCGATAGGACAATTTCTTTGCTGTCAAAAACCGGGACTCCCTGTGCGTGAGCATAGGGAGTTCTATTTTTTTCTATGCTAATCTTTTGTCGCATAAAATATGATACAAAACGAATACAAATAAAGAAGAATCACTATCGCCCAACTTATTATCTTAAATTTACGCTTATTCGTAATTGGTAAGCTCATATATTCAGCCTCATATCGTAGTTCTCTTTTATCACTGCGTTTTATCAAAATGATAAAAACGCGAACTATATATAACGCTAATATTATCCAAGCTAAATCATAACTGTCAAATAAATAAAGCGACGAGGTTATTAATGCGAGTAATATAGAACCTTCAAAAATTCTACCATTATGCGGATTATACAGTTTATTATGATTGCTAATATTAAAGCCCATGCCCATAACAGCAAAAGTCTTTGTTTTGACGATTAAGTTCATCAAATTATGTATGCTCCTGCCTATATTGTTGAAGAACCCATCTCGCTTGCACCATCTTCGGATGTATGTATAACTATCTTCAAACAGTCCACTTCGGAACTCACATCTGTGTTTGTTTTGCCGTGCTTCTTTGATGATTGACAACACTTCTTGATTGTTTCCTGAATGAATAAGTGTCATCAGATATAGTAAACGGTCAGGGTCGTGATACGTCCTGCTTTCATCGGGTACAAACGAATCAGCATCGGGGTTAAGCAATAAGAAACGCTCTATTTCAGTATTAGCTTCATTAAAGACTCGCTCATAAAACTGGCGAATATCAATATTGTCGAAATCACGCCTATCGCCAAAAATAGCAATTTTTGTCAATACTTGACCAGATAAAGCATATGCGCCTTTACCACGCAAACTTAACGGCTCTCTCATATTTTCATTCGCTTCCCATATTTCCCACCAAAGATCATCGGCGTACATAGGCTTTACCTCAAGCCTTGCCTCTTCAAGACTAAAATACAAGCAAAAAAAATATCCATTCTCAACCTTGAAATTGATATAGGAACTCTGGCGGAAGCCATGTTCACGGCCTACGTCGCGTCTTGTAGTATCAAGCATCTTTTGTAGTTCCTTACTTGTCATTTATCAACCTAAATATTTAACCATCAATATAATCAAGACAGCAATAACAATCATGCCCAAGCAGCCATTGGCAAAAGCATTATCGTTATAAGCGAGCGGATTCTTTTTATCGCTGTTGCATAGCTTTTTATACGACACATCTTTTCTACGACAAACAATCCGCAGAAAGAAATACCGCATCCCGGCTCCGATATGCTGTGCTATTGAATTGGTTATTGACATAATTTCTTCCATTATATGTGTTGCGTTATCGAACTAATAATAGTCATAACGTTTTGTGTATGGCTGATATGATATGCCATTAGAATTTAGATAGACTTCAAAATTCTTATATTCCTTTAGATTTTGCAGATAGTCCATGTAGGCATTATAATATTTTCGGCAATCCGCAATCAGATTGGAATCAATCTTACCCAGCCTTTTAGAAATCATTTCAAACTCATCCAAATCTTTCAACATTGCCGGGATATCTGAAACACTTGCTCCATTCAAAATGCCGTAGGGAATCTCATGGATAGAAAAAGTAAGATACTCTTTGAGCGCATGATATTTGTAATTCAAGGCATCCATATTTTCCGAATCATGTTCAAGAAAAAGATTAGCCAGTTGCAATGGCTCATAGTTGTAACCACAGTATTGGCAAAAAATAGCAAGAGGGCTATCGGTGTATATGTATGAGCTTTCGTGACCTCGGAAGCACTGAAAAAGGAATATCAACCCTTCATGTCCGCCGTTTGCCAAGTCAGTGGCTACCGCCGGGCATACAACTTTTTGTATGAACAGTTGATTCCAACATATCGTATCGTGATTATGCCAAAAATCTTGAATCTCAGCTATCGACACAATTTCCTTGCCATATTCCTTTTTCGCCCACTCTTGAAGCATGGAATGGCGACTTTTTCTTTCGACTTTGCTCAGTCCTTCCAATCTGAATTTATTACAGATTTCAAGATAATCAGTTAGAATTTGTTTCATGGCTTACCTCCTTTCCGATTTAACCAATAGCCAACAATACAAGCTAAAAACATAAAGACAAATGCAGATAGCCATAGATAATATCCAATGTCTTTTGCTCCTATCTCTCCTGGGCTTCCGCTTTCACTTGTGACTAATCTATTACAAAAGATAAACGATGAAGCAAGCAACAACGAAAGCCCCGAAATTTTTATTGCTGGTTTATATTTGGATTTACACAGTAAAAATATAACAGCAACATATAATGGATTTGCAAGCCACACAAAATTCCAGAAGTATCCATAATCAAAATTTCCTGAGAATAGTTCAAGAAAAAATAACGGAAATATAACTATCCCAAATGCTCCAAATATAAGGCACAGTAGTCCTTGCCCATTCCCACCTCCGACAAAAACCGGGTTAAAACAGGCCATTACAAAGAGTATAAAACTGCAAGCGACAAAGATGTATTTAATTTTCTCCTTCATAAACCGTACCTCCTTTTCAAATCGTTTATGAACCGATGAGCTTCAGTAGGAGACATCCACGGCACAGAATCTTTCGGGAGCTTTATTTGTCTCTCCGTTTCAACTCTCTCCACCAATAATGTATCTTGGGCTGTTATCGGTAATATGTCATTTTTTGATACAGAAAGGGTTATCAATACTGAATCCAAAAAATTACCTGTTTTGTATGACCAATATTTTATATCTGCCAACTGAATAAAATCGGGGCTGTGATATTCGATACTGGTGCTGTCGCAGTATTCGATTGTTGAAAAATCATCCGGCATAACAAATTTCATTTTGTCATAACCGATTATGTTTGCATGAAATATGCTATCAATCTGTTTGTCAATAATATTGTTATGTTGGCGATAAGTTGAACTATCAATCGGAAACACATGGATACTTTTATAATGGTCGTTCCAAATTTTCAGACTGCTATAACCATAATCTTCATTCACTATCCAAACTTCTGTACAGATATCAAATGCTGCAGCATCTGAATTGTATAATTCTTTGATAAATAATCCGTCTGATTTTCCGAATCGAAGTGCAGGCATTGCCATTCCTCCACCTGTTGTAAACAGGACATACTTACCTCTTTCAGATACAAAATTAGCCTTTGACGCCATGAACGTAAAATAGAAAGGTATAAAAAGTAGAATTGTGGCTACAAAATCAATCCGCAACCACCATTTTAATAATTTGGGTTTGTCAAGGCCGCGACTTAATGGCAAAGCGATAAAGCCAATCAGATAGCCTGTTAAGATAGCCCAAGCCAAAAGATTCCATCTCCAGATATAAGGTGTGCCATCGACCGCCCACATCATAAGATATACAATAGGTATGAGTGCGAGTTGCACCCACACCAGACTTAGGCATATTTTATATCGGAGAGATTCTTTCATCTTAGTTATTGTTGTTTAAGACACTGCTGTTTTGTTGCACTATGCTATCATTCCACTCGATTGTTTCTCCATTTAAGTACATTCTATTGCCTGCAACAGCATAACCATTTCCCAAATATCTGAAATGGTTGGGATTTGCACCTTTGAGTATCATTTCTTCAGCATAAGTGCCTCCAAATCCATTGCCATCTTCGTCTATTCCATCATAACAGATAATGCGCTGTGGATAATAGACGTGGCGTTTGTCTTTTGCATATTCAGTTTCGCTACAAACACGGAAAGACGCTAAATCAACATCAATTTCATCACAGCTAAAATCACCTACTGCGGTCCCCCAATAAATATGCCCTTCAAGGTTCGTATAGCTTCCTACTGATTCTCCATTCTCAACCGGAAGCCAAACCCCATTATCGACAATCGAATCACTGCGGTATGTGCATCCCGCGAATAGCACGATTACGATAATGAATATTACTGTAAGTCTGCTGAAAGCGACAAGTGTAGTCACACCATCGCCGTCGGTGGAGAGGCGATGACGGGAGAGTCCAATTATTTTTGCTCGATCGGGAGGCATTGCTGTCGGATCGGCATAAGAGCCTATCGCAAAGTTAATAAGAATATTTGACATTAGGGTGGTTTGCACGCATAAAAATCGCCGTTATATCCTGACAGATGATGATTTATGAATAAAAAGGTACTGGAGGCGGTAACTTATCTTTGATTACTTGCGGCTTCTGCGTCCGTTGGTTTTTCGCTACGAAGTAACGGCGGGCGGAGACGCCGGCAAGCGACCGCCTCCGGCTTGGCTGCATGAAAAAATCCGGCAGCCTTCCACGATTTGTGCCAAATCGGGTATTCCGTATTTTTTCACTTGCCACACTTGCCTTGCGCCCCCTGTGCCCTTCGTCTTGATTGTATCGAAAAAATCCCCCGGACGCGAGAAGCCACAAGGCTTCAAACAAAAGGGAAAAAACAAAAAACTCAAACATCTAAAACCCTCAAATTATGGAAGCAACAGCAATTCAGACCAACACCGCAAACGTACAGGAAGCCACAATCTCCCTCGCTCTCATTCAGCCGAGCAACTACAACCCCCGTAAGAATTTCGACGAGCAGAGTCTCACCGAACTCGCTGACTCTATCAGCCGTCAAGGTATTCTCCACGCGATAGGTGTGCGACCAATCGCCGGCACCGACCGCTACGAAATCGTGTATGGAGAGCGCAGATACCGCGCCTCCCTCATAGCAGGGAAAGAGGACATCAAGGCAACCGTCTATACTGACCTTTCCGATGATGAAGCCGAGGAAAAGGCTATTGCGGAGAACCTGCACCGCCAGGACATCACGCCTATGGAAGAAGCCGAGACGTTAAAGGCTGCAATCGACAGCGGACGCTACGACTATGCCACACTCGCCACGCAGATAGGCAAGAGCGAGACCTATATCCGCACCCGAATAAAGCTCACAACCCTCATACCCGAAATCGCACGGCTGATTGACACCGAGGAAATCACGGTGGCGGTGGCTACCGAGATAAGCCGTTACGGAGTTGACATACAGACAGATGTTTACAACTCCCACCTCAAAGACGGTGTGACCTACAATAATTGGCGAGGTATGAACGCCTCAAATGTGGCACGGCTCATAGAAAAGAACTACACCACCGACCTAAGCCGTTACCGCTTCGACAAATCGGCGTGTGCCTCATGCCCTTTCAACACCATAAATCTTCTGCTGTTCTGCGAGGACGGCTGTGAGGGCAACTGCTCCAATCCCTCTTGTCTCCGAGAGAAGCACATCGGCTATCTCACTGACAAGGCGGTTGAAATGCTGAACGAACACCCCACCGCCAATTTCTGCCACTCGGAGTATGACATAAACGAAAGGGTAAACGCACTGCTGATTGAAATGGGCTATGACATAGAAAAACTCAGTGGCTATCTGACACCATACCCTTGCGAACCTGCCGTACCACAATCCGACCGCTTCGACACCGAGGAAGAATATGCCGAGGCTGTAAAGGCATACGAGGGCAGAGTGGAAGCACATAGGGAAAAGTGTGCCGACATCACGGCAAAAGCCGAGGCAGGAGAAATCTCACTCTACATCACAATCGGGCGCAATGATGTGACGCTCGGATATATGGCTGTAACTGCCAAACCGAGCGAGAACGGCAACAATCCGAAAGCCGAAATCGCCAAGTTGGAAGCAAAGGACAAACGCAACAAGGAGATAGCCGTGGAGCGTACAATCGAGGACACGAAGAAGAAAATCCTCGAAGCCGACATCACCGAAACTAAATTCTCGCAGGACGAGGACAAAATGATATATTTCTTCCTGCTCTCATCGCTCCGCAAAGAGCATTACGAAGCCGTCGGACTGACCGACCGCAAGTCTCACAGCGCACTCAACGACAGTGAGAAAATGACAATCATCGCCAATCTCAACGCCAAGACAAAGGCGATAATCCGCAGGGATTTTCTAATTGACAATTTCAAGGGTGCGTATCGTGACAACGCCATTGCCGACCTCCTGCTCTCTTTCGCCAAGAAGCACATGCCGGAAGAACTCGCCAACATCGAAGCCGAGTATAACGAGATTTACGAGAAGCGACACCAACGATTAGAGGAACGCAAGGCTCTACTCGCCAAAGATACCGAACCCGAAGCAACCGAGCCGGAAGCCGAGGAAGCACCCAAAGAAGTAATCGAGCCGGAAGCTGAACCGACCACGGAAGAAGCCACTCCCGACACCACCGAGGCAGAGACCGAGGTTGCACCCGAAGCCGAGGAAGCACCCCAAGAAGAAACCGTGCCGGAGGCAGAACCCACCACGGAAGAAGCCACTCCTGACACTTCCGAGGCAGAGACCGAGACTATCCAATACGAACCAACGGAAGAAGAAGCCGAGGCGATACTGACCGAAGAGGAAAGGTACTGCGAAGAAGCTGTTGCATAAAGCGACAATCACCTATGTTTGAGCAAGCCACCCCATGCCGAGAGGCGCGGGGCGGCTTTTGCTCGTCACCTCCCAAAAGCCGCCTCTTTGGAAAACGACAAAGCCCCCGACTCGCGCCGGAAGCTGGCTATTTTAGCATTATATGATGTTTAACAGTATTTATCAAAAGTAATATGATGCGGTAAGATATGCTCCTTGCATGAATGATTTCTTCGGATAGTATTTGCTGAAGGAAGTGCCTTTATAGGAAAGTTGTCGATATTGGCTGTAAACATCCAAATTTGACATTATATATCCAGCACTGAATCCGCAAGGTCCAAAATTCACAAAAATACCCACACGCAAATCTATGGCAAACCATTGACCTTTGGATGTGCTCACGTATTTATAATCATAATCAGGCCAATTGATATATTGTCGTATATTGATACGTTGATACGGAATGTTTAGCATAATGCCGGGTTCTGCATATAACCCCAAATCAACCTGTTTAATCTTTAACGCCGGTGATTTAAGCACAATCGATGGGCGCAAATAAAAATTTGACGGTTTATTATCGTCGCTCTCTATTTCCCAGTCTTTTTCTGCGGCCCAGCCATCTTCATACCATACGCTCCAATATCCGAATGCTCCACCAAGTCCAATGTAACGGTTGAACATATAGTGGTACGATGCTTCCAACTGGTAAGAGTCCGACGAGGTTACAAGACCACTGAATGAAACTTTGCTATTGGCAAAATTAAAGTTTTCTTCACTTTTATCTTGTGCTAAAGCCGGCATTGCAATCAATATAGTGATTAGACAAAATATTTCAGTGATTCTCTTATTCATATTTTGTGGATTAGTTGATTGTTAGAATATATCCTTTCTTCTTCAGAGAAGTTATCGTTATAGAAGGATCGGTGAGGAGTTTTCGGATATAGGTTATCTGCACGTTGAGAGCAAGGGAGTTGGCGTAACTGCTGTCGCCCCACACGGTGTTGAGAATAGTGTCGCGGTCAACAACCTTACCGACATTTTTAGCGAGGATTGCAAGAATCTCCGTTTGGCGCACAGAAAGAGAGTGCGTTTCGCCTTTATATGTCAATGATGCAAGATTTGGTCGGAACAATGTATTACCCAATAGATACTCAATATCCTGTGAGGTTATGTCGCTTTCAAATCGTTCATTTATCTTGGCTATCAACTCTTCAGGATAGAATGGCTTAGGTATATAGTCGTTGCCCTTTAGTTTGAAGCCATATAGGCGGTCAACCTTGTCGGTACGGTCTGTGAGGAAAAATATTATTATGCGACGATCGGTTTCACGTATGGTCTGTGCGACCTCAAAACCGTTCATCTCCGGCATATTTATGTCGAGAAGTATCAAATCGGGATGGACGTCTCGGTATAGTTCCAATCCCACTTTGCCATTAGAGGCATATACAACCTCATACCCCTCAGCCTCTATGAAGCGTTTGAGAAGCATGGAGTTTTTCAAATCATCGTCAACGAGCAGTATTTTTTTCATTGCGGTAGTTTTATTGAGAATGATGAGCCGACACCCACGGTGCTTTCCACAGATATTTCGCCACCATGAGCATCCGTCAGGAGTTTGACGTATGCAAGACCAAGTCCCATTCCTGGGATGTCGGAAGCAGATGCTTTGCCCCGATAGAAACGGTTGAAGATTCTGTTTATATCATCGGCCGCGATACCGTTGCCATTATCCTTGACAATAATCTGGCAACCGTCCGAAGTGCTGACAGCATTTATTTTTATCGTCACCTTATCGCTTGAGTATTTTATTGCGTTCTCAATCAAATTCGTAAGGATATTAATGAGATGTGAGCAATCGGCAGAAATCTCAAAATTTTCCGGAACAGCATTTTCAAACACAACATCCTTAGTACTTGGCACTGTGATTGATTTTATAACACTGTCAACAAGCACAGTAAGGTTGAATGAGGATACATTGAGAGGAATCTGCTCTACGTTATTGAATGTTATGTCACGTAACTTGGAGAAATATGCCGAAAGGTTATCAAGAGCCATACGTATCTCTCCGGTGAGTTCATGACGCAATTGGTTATCTTCCATCAGTTTGTCATTGTCAATTCCGGAAACACACATCTTCAATGTTGAAATTGGTCGTTTCAGTTCGTGAATCATTGTAGTGATAAACGAGTTGCGCATCTTGTCAAGTCGAGTCAGCTTGACTATGGTCTTGATCTGCCATAAGAGGCAATGAATAAGGAACAACGAGAGAACAACGGCCAGAGCTAACGTCCATCCCATATTGCATAATATCTCCGATGAGGGAATCTCACATTCTATCACTACCGCCTTTCTTTCAAGTTCGGAATAAGGGGTTGTGACCTTGAATTTGGGCGATATTACAGATGAATGACGTATAGTGGTGGGTTCCCATGTAACGCTGTCCTGCAAAATCAGAGCGATTTCTGCAATAAGATTGTGCTTTCTGAGGATTGAATCAATACCCTCTTTTGTAAAAGGAGATTGAACCTCACTTTCAAAATTTTTCATGGCATTCCACGCAATACCGTCAGACGGAGCAGATGAGGCATCGATAGTTGCAATCTTGGCATCAACCATTTCAAGGGAGTCCATGACCATTTCCTCAAGTCTTTTCATTTCTTCGGGAGTGAGTTTGCGATTCTCCGCAATGCCCAAAAGTTTTCGACCATTTATAACATTTGTCCTTACGGTGACCTTCCGAATTGATTTACCTATGGAATCCAAACTATGACTCATTTGGAATCGCGACTGCACCTTTACTGTATCCCCCTGTGTTGCAGAACCGCGAGCACGTGCTTTGCTATACTCTTTCAAGGCTTCTATTACTAATAGTCCCGTTCTGTTCTCATATTCAGTCAGAGAGTACTCATATCGACCATACAACCAATATGCTTGCATTCCAAGGAAAGCAAGTATGGCAACAATCGAGAGTATGTAGAGCGTCTTTATTTTCTTTTCCATGATGCAAAATTAGCCATTATCTATGATATAAACGTCTGAAATGATGGATAATTGGACGACAGTAATAATTTAGTAATAATTCCATAATGTTTGAGTAATGATTATTTTCGTCTAAAGGGTAATGGCGGCAGTAACTTTGCATCGTGAAACTTAAACCACAAAAGATATGAAGAAAACAGCAATCATCTTTATGGCCATCATGACACTTGCAATGGCCGCTTCGGGCAAAGTTATGCGCCGTACTCTCGGAATATTCCAGAGCAAAGTTCCCGAAACCGAGACTATCGCACCCGAGACAATGGAATTCGTTTACGATTATTCATGGTGCAATGACACTACCGGCCAACTTGAAGACAACTACACAACAGACCAGATGCTTCTGCAGATCGGCCCCGACGGTCTCTCCAAATTCTCCAGCTACAAGAATCTTACAGTAGATTCGCTCCTGATGAACATAACTCCGGAACAGGTGGCAGAGGCCGCCATGGACGGAAAACTCTCCAACGGAGAATTCATGACTATCTTCAAGAATTATCCCCAGGGCAAACTGACCCATACTGAAAAAATCTGTATGGATTGGTTCTGTTATGAGGACGATATGCCGGAACTTGAATGGGAGCTAACCGACAGCGTTACCAATGTGCTTGGATATGAATGTCATTCAGCTGTCTGCAATTTTCGTGGACGAGAATGGATGGCATTCTATTCCGAGGAGATTCCTCTGATGGAGGGGCCGTGGAAACTGTATGGTCTGCCGGGGCTGATTATGAAGGCGTCCGACAAAGACGGACATTATAATTTTGAATGTATCGGCTTAAAGTCAAAAGCAGACAGACCGATAACGATGTATAAAGTTCCTTACAACACGACATCACGCGCAAAATATTATGATGCAAAGCATCGCTATGACATAAATCCTTACGCTTACTATGAGGAGGGAGGACATGGACATATAGACGTTTATGACGAAGAGGGCAGTCCCGTGCTGGACGCTTACGATCCTATCGAACTGCCATTTGATTACATTGAACGCGATTGGAGAAAATGAACAGATACAGTTTTTTCATACTTTGCCTGTTTCTTGGGCTGCTGTCGGCTTCGGCGGCAGTCCCGGAAACGGCCTCCGGAACAATCATAGACGGAGAAAATGGCCAACCCATAGTGGGTGCGGTGGTGCAGGCTCTGAATAAGCAAGGAAAAGCCACGGCGTTTGCTTCTTCGAATGCGGATGGCGTTTTCAAAATCAAAATATCTGACTCGATAGATTCTATTTCATTCCGCTGTATGGGATATGAGTCATTGAAATTGTCAAAGAACCACGACTTTGCAAAGGGTGTGGAGATGTGGCCGAAAGCAACGCAGTTGAAAGACGTGATTGTACAGGCCCCCGACATCTATGCAAAGGGGGACACACTGGTGTTCAATGTCTCGCGCTATGCAAACGCCTCCGACAATGCTATCATTGACGTGATAAAGCGGTTGCCGGGTATAAAAGTCGAGGACGATGGAACAATCAAGTATCAGGGGAAGCCAATCAATAAATTCTATATTGACGGCGATGATTTCCTTGGAGGTCAGTATGGGCTCGCCACCAACAATATCTCCCACAAGGATGTGAAGTCGGTGGAGGTGATGGAAAATCATCAGCCAGTAAAGGCTTTGGAAGGTATTGAATTCCCCGAAGAGGCCGGCATCAATATCAAGCTCAACGAAGGAGCGAAAGGTAAGACAGTCGGCGTGGCCAAAGCCGGAACAGGTGTGCAACCGTGGCTATACGACGGTTCTCTATACGCCATGCGCATTGCCCCTAAGGTTCAGAATATACTGACCATTCGCGGTGGTAACACGGGCTGGAACCCAGACGAGCAGATTACAGAACATGATTTCAGCGATATGTCGTTCACCGGTTATTCCGAGTCCTTGTGGCCGGAGTATATAGCTGCCGACATTGTCAACGCCCCGCTCAATGAGAAGCGGACACGCGACAACCTGTCGTGGCTTGCCAACTCAATCACGGCATGGAAGCGTGGCGATACCTCAATGCGTTTCAAACTGAATTATGTGGGCGACAGGCTTGACTACAAATCCGGATTAAGGACGGATTACTTCAGCCAAGCAATTCCTGAATTCATTCAGAACAATAGCTTGCGCACGCAGAGCCATGATGTTTCGGCTCAATTCAATATGCAGATTAACAAGCGTGGTTATTTCCTGAAGGATAAATTCACGGTTGAAGGTGTGTGGGAAAAAGCCAATTCCAACATAACCGGCTCTTTTGACCTTGACCAGCGTATCCGTCGCCGCAATTTTTCTGCCAACAACGACCTGAAACTTGTAAAGCGCAATGACAAGAAATTGTTTGAGCTGACCTCGCGCAATTCATTTGCTCATCGCCCCGATAGACTCTTTGTAAATGGCGAGGAGTATGCAGTCCAAAACGTTGGCACTACTGATTTCCGGAGCACCACCGAATCACGTTGGGGCAAGTTGGGTCGTTTTTGGAAATTCTACATCAACGGCGGTGTCGATTTGAATTATCATCGTCTGAATCTTTTCCTGATTGGAATGGGGGATTTCGACAATTCGAGATATTTCAACACATTCCTTTCCAATCTGTACGCTACTCCGCAACTCGACTATGAACGTAATGGATGGCTGCTGTCCGCCAAGATACCCATAAAATGGCTACACCATAGCGTCAATGGCCAGCATGATTATATCAACATCTTACCACGATTTTATGTACGCAAGAAAACTTCGGCAAAGAGCGAGGTTTCAGCATCAATTTCTTATCAGCTCAGCTCACCCCAGGCTTATATGAATATCAGTGTACCGGTAATGTCAGACTATCGCAATCTTTTTATTGCAAGCGATATTGACAAATATTCGCAAAATGTTGTCGCTTCGGCAAGCTATAAATACCGCAATCCTCTGACATCCTTCTTTGGCAATGCCTCGCTGACATACAATTACAGCCGCTGCTCTTTTATGTCAAACCAACTGTTTATTGATGATTTCATTGTGTCAACATACGCAAATAGGCTTTCGGGAAGTCATTTCTGGAACGTAAGCGGCGGAATAAGCAAAGGGCTCGGACATAGCCGCATGGTAATTGGCGTGGAAATAAATGCATCTACGAGTTCAGCATCTTCAATGCGTGACAACATCGTGGAAGATTACAGTCAGCAGACAATCTCGGTCAAACCATATTTCAAGGGAAGTCTTTGCAAATGGCTTTCTGTGAACTATGATGCCAATTACGGCTACTCTCGTCTGAAAATTGGAGAAATTGATAACGACACCCACTCATTCAACCAAAAACTTTACACAACAATTATGCCGCATGACCGCTGGCAATTCACTTTGGGAGCAGAGCATTTCCTCACCAAATTCCCGGAAGGCAATGTCGAAAACCTCGTGCTTCTGGACGCTTCAGCCGTTTGGCACGTAAGCAGCAAAGTGCGTCTTTCTCTTACCGCCAATAATCTCCTTGACAAACGGCACTATCAATATGTGACATACGGAACACTCTCCCGATCGGAACACTCATTCCAAATTCACCCACGCAACATCCTCGCTTCAATCCAATATCGTTTCTGATTAAAAATCTTAACATTTAAACGTGGTGGCTCAGAAAAAATTAATATTTTGTTGCTATGAGTGGTAACTGATAGGTTTGCAAGCCGTGGCTACAGGAGCGTGAGGCAGTGCGCCGGGCGTATTGCCTCACACAACCTTATCACCACCGCTTGCTCCCCAAATGATGTGATGATTCAAGTGATAAGCCGTGTCAGTGGCCCGCGGATCCACAGGCACGGCACATCGCCTTGTGCTGTTTACCGGTTGCCCTACTGATTCCGTGTCTCACACCGATTCAGCTTCGGGCAGTTCTGATTTTGTATATGATGCCCGGCTGAAGCCGGAGGCGGCGACAACGCCAGAGCAAAGCGAGGGCAAGCCTTCGCTCGACTCTCGCGTTGTAGCCTCTCTTTGGAATACGGTCTGCAAACGATGACTGCGCCGCTTCAAGGCTGGCACTTTGAAACGGCAAGGGTCAACGGTGGCCGGTTCTTTCCCTTGAAGATTTTGAGCCTCGGCAGGGACTGGCGTTTTGGCGTGCGAAGTTACTGCGTCCGGGAGGAACGTCAAGTGACGCTACGCTTGTGGTCGGCGTCCGCACTCGTGAGCCTCCACATTTTTTCGCATTGCGCAATAAACTCACGCTCGGCATACCAAAATAAATTTTGTTCTGCTCTCACTCAATCGTTTATTTCTCCCTCAATTCCGAAAAAAATGGGTATCCCTCGCTTGCCGCAGACTACACACTTGCCTTATCCTCCCTTATGGCCGCAGTTGTGGGACTGCACGAAAAACGGCCAGCCCTGCCGGAGAAGCTCAAAGAGCTTCAAACAAAAGGGAGAAAATTAACTCAAAACTCAAAAAACAATGGCACAATTCAGAGTCAGAACAGAGTACATATTCAGTGGCTTCTTCGACATAGAGGCTGAAAACGCGGCACAGGCAAGGGAGTATGTTGAAAAACACTGCGGATTGGTTATAGGCAGTGACATACATTCCTCACTTCCTGATGATGAAGTAAACTGGGAGTTTCCGGTTCACCCCGACACAAAAATTGGCAAGACCACAAGAATTAAACCGTAGTATAAAACGCTCAAACATCAAAAAGACTATGCACAGCACTATTTATCAAATCAGCACCGAGCCGATAGCCGAGAACGACTATCTGAACATCGACCGTATTGTGGCAGGAGAAAACGCCTCTATATCCTATGTGTGCGAAAACTCCGAGGACGGACGCAAATTCGACATCCGTTTTCTTCTTGAACATATCCTGCCGAAAGGTATGTTTACGTCCACCGATGAAAACGCCCTTACCTACAATGGTGGCTTCGCAATTTGGCGGAAATCCCATTTCGACAACATCAAGGCTATCTCTGCCGAACTTACCCCTGCAAACGTGATGAAATGGAACGGACCAATAGGGCAACTGAAAAAAGCCATTATCAATCCGCTTGGCGTTGACGCTCTTTTCGTGACCGAGTTCTATGGAGGTACAGGCACGGCTGAACGCTCCGCTGACCTAATGGATATTATCGCCCGACTGAAAAAGGGCGATAGACTATACATCGGAGCAATATTAGGGTATCACAACTAAAAACATACAGTCATGGAGTTCTTTATCGAGCCTATCCCAACATGGGCGTTATGCTATCTAATCAACGGAGACCCGACAGGGTTGACTGACGATGAAATTGCGATGATTGACAAATGGTATGCCGACAACAAAGTGCAGACCGTCACCACCGCTTCCGAAGCAGAGGGAGAGAGCAACCCATATTTCTCTCATTTCCCTGCTTTCGGACTACCTGCCGAGGTCACTGACTGCCATGTAATGACCTTTTAATCAACGGAATAATCAATAGCCACTGCGTCAGCACCAATGGCGCAGTGGCAAAAACAATCAAGATATGACAACGACTGAAATCAACTACAAGAGTACGGACTATACCTGCCGTATCGTGACAAGCAACGAGGGCGAGAGCCTTATTATCGGTGGACTGGAATTGCTTGACGCACTTATGCCTTATCCAATCACCGACAAATGCAACGGCTTCGCCGACAAGGAAGCGGAGCGTGTCGATGAAGAAATCTTCTACTATACCTCCGAAAATGATTTGAAGCTCCCCGACAACGAACTTGTCGCAATACTCAGAGAGAGCAACCCCGAATGGTTTGACTGAAAATCCAAATGGTTTCCAGTCCCGGAATGTCATAACGACCACCAAGCCGTCCTGCAACTACGCGGGGCGGCTTTTGCTCGTCACCTCACAAAAGCCGCCTCTATGGAAAACTATAAAGTACCAGGCGTGAGTAGGGAACTTATAGTCTTAGCATGATTAGCTGTTATCTGCGGAAATAATCTGCGAAATAATTCCGGCTATAATTTGTTGGGGTGGAAAAAAATAACTAATTTTGTAGGGTGTTCAGTTTGACGTTCCGAAAAACGGCATCCAGAACACCGGATTTTACA
>NZ_SRYB01000010.1:0-132068 GCF_004793975.1 Lepagella muris | reverse complement strand
AGTTCTGGTTTGTGACGCGGGAGGGGATCTCGGAGTCGTGCTGGAAGGGGTATTACCTGGAGGTGCCGGGCGTGGACGGTATGTTGCGCGTCAGGAGGCGGAGTCATGGGGGATGGATGCTGATGAATGTGCCGGTGTATGGGGATGTTGTGTTTCTGCCGGAGGGGACGGTGTATAGGAGGGTGTCGGAAGCCGGTGAGGATGGCATTCTGATAGCGGATTTGTGGGAGCGGTATTTTCTTCTGACTCCGGACGGGAGGAGGAGGGAGGTGACGGCACCCGGTTAGCCCCCGGTCCCCTGAAGGGGGAGCTGAGGTGACGGCACCCTTCGCCCATGGGCTCGGGCACTGAACTCCAGCCAACGGATTAGCCCCGCTGTCAGCCTGCTTTGCAGGCTGTCGGCGGGGCTTTTTTGTATAAGAAGAGGCGGCACCGGGGTGTCGCCTCTTTTCATAGAATTTAATGCCTCGTATGTGCTGTACATACAATTCTCATCGCGGTGCCTCACGGCGGCGCAGATGATGCTTTTGTTACATTTAATTGCTGTTTATTGCTTTCTTACTTTGTCTGCTTACAAAATCTGACTTTATTATTCTGATTTTCGGTATTTCTGTTTTATGATGCCGCTCACGATGATCAATACCTGCCGGTTCTTGGCATTCGTCTTGATCCGGACCACTTCCTGGAATCTACCGTGGGTGCGTCCCTTGCCGTTGAAACGAACCGTCACTTCGCCTCGTTCTCCCGGAGCAATCTCCCCCTTTGTATAGGATGCTGCGGTGCATCCGCAGTCGGAGAATACTCTGGTCACTACAATAGGGGCTGTGCCCGTATTGGTGAAGCCGATGGTGCGTGTCTGGATCTTGTTGTTGAAGATTTCGAAGTTGATGGTGTCCTGATTTATAAGACTTCATCATTTTTTAAGTTGAAAAAGTAATATCTGATTACGTGATTTCCTTATCCCGAACTCGCATAATTATCAAAGGTAAGTTGATTTAGTCAGATAGTTACCTAATTTTGTGCAAAATTAATATTAAGGATTGTAAATTGCAATAGGCTTGTGAAGAAAAAATTTTTTTAACGGAATTAACTAAATTTTTGAATAGGCAAACCCCTCATGGGGACGGGCTTCTTTTATGGGGCGGGGATTTTGAGTGGAACTCAAAAGGGACTTGGATTTGAGCCTGGCTCAAACGAAACTGCTACATTTTGCTTCCCGGGAAGCACTCAGCACGGATTAGCCCCTCCCCTTTAGGGGGCTGGGGCCTTCCGGGCTGAAGGGGATGCATGGGCGATCCCCTCGCCCATGGACCGGGGCTTATTTCCCATTTCTTACTATCTCTTCGGGGGTGAGGATCTCGAGGGCGCGGGCACCGTCGCGGGTGCCGGTGAGGTAGGCGAGACGGTCGGTGGGGCGCAGGCGTCCGCTCTCCACGATTTCGTTGACTGCCTCGACGGAGAGGTGGGGCATGTAGTCGGCGATCTGGGGATAGTAGAATGCCGCCACGCCGTAGCTGAGGGCGAGCCAACGCTGCACGTTGCGGTTGTGGCAGATGGCGAAGGTCGGGTTGTTGCCACGGAAGGAGGCTATGTAGCGGGCGGATCGTCCGCGGTAGGCGTCGGTGAAGATCGCCTTTGTGCCTACTTTTGTCTCGGATAGGACTGCCTCATGTGCGAGGAAGGAGGTGATGTCGGCGTCAAGGAGCGGGGGCACGTCCATCTTGCTGCGGAGTGATGATTCCACTTCGCGTGCCACGCTCGTCATTATGCTGACTGCCTCGACGGGGTATTTGCCGTAGGCTGTCTCTCCGGAGAGCATCATGGCGTCGGCGCGCTGATAGACGGCGTTTGCGACGTCGGAGATCTCGGCACGCGTGGGACGCGGATGCTCGATCATGGTGTGGAGCATCTGAGTGGCTACGATCACGGGTTTATGCTTGCGTATGCATTTGTTGATGAGCATTGCCTGTATGCCGGGGATGCGCTCTGCCGCCACCTCTATTCCGAGGTCGCCGCGTGCCACCATAATGCCATAGGAGGCTGTGAGGATGGCGTCGAAGTTGTCGATACCCTCCTGGTTCTCTATCTTGGATATTATCTTTGTCTCGGTGCCGTAGGTGTCGAGTATTGCCTGCACCTCCATGACGTCGGCGGCAGACCTCACGAATGAGTGTGCGATGAAGTCTACGCCTAATTCCACGGCATAGCCGATGTTGCGTCGGTCGCGTTCGGTGACGGCGGGCAGGTCGATTCTGACGCCCGGTATGTTGACGCTTTTGCGGGAGCCTACTTCTCCGTCGTTGTTTGCGCGGGCGGTCACTATGTCTTTCTCTACGCTGACGATCTCGAATTCCATCTCTCCGTCGTCAATGAGCAGGCGGTCGCCCGGTTTGAGCACGGGGGCGATTGCCGGATAGTTTAGGCAGATGCAATCGTGAGTGGTGATTCCGTCGGGGTTTCCGGAGATGGTTACGATGTCGTCGGTGTGGTATACCACGGCGTTTCCGTCGGCGGTGACTGTGGTGCGGATCTCCGGACCTTTCGTGTCCATCATTATTGCGATTGACTTGTTGGCTGCGCGGGTGTTTTCCACAATTTTTTTGAAGCCCTCGTAATCAAGGTGGGCTGAGTTCATCCTCACTACGTTTACTCCGGCATCGAAGAGGGATTTTATGAATTCTACGCTGCATCTCTTGTCGGAGACGGTTGCCACGATTTTTGTATATTTCTGCATATAAGTTTTTAGGATTATATATTGAAGTTGTCTAAGCTTCAATGTCGATTCTTATATTTTGAACGTCGGTTTTGTATTAAAACTTATATGAGTAACATACGAAAATGGGATAAGTTGTTGTGGGAGTGTCAAAAAAAAGTGAAAAATTGGACTACTTGGACGGCTTGGACTACTTTTTTTGGACTTCTTGGACTACTTGGACTACTTTTTTAGGACTACTTGGACGGCTTGGACGGCTTGGACTACTAATCCAAGAAGTCGAAGTTGTCCAAGTAGTCTAAGAAGTCCTAAAAGTCTTAGTAGTCCAAGTAGTCTTAGTGGTCTTATTTTGCTCCTGAGGGGAGGTTGTCGAGCCAGTATTTTGCCATTGTCTTGCGGAGGTGGAGGGTGGTGCCGGGGCGTTCGTTGATGGCGTGGGTGC
Organism: Lepagella muris; assembly: GCF_004793975.1. Taxonomy (NCBI): domain Bacteria; kingdom Pseudomonadati; phylum Bacteroidota; class Bacteroidia; order Bacteroidales; family Muribaculaceae; genus Lepagella; species Lepagella muris. Next base: position 128,913 of record NZ_SRYB01000010.1, on the reverse strand, counting down.
GCATCGGGTAGCTTACTTGGCTGAAGACTTTGCCGTGGCGCACGAGTTCGTTGACGAGCATCTCGCAGTTCTGGTAGTGTACGTTGTCGTCGCCGGTGCCGTGGATGAGGAGTAGGTTGCCCTGTAGTCCGTCGGCGTAGGTTATCGGTGAGCCTTTGCGGTAGCCGTCGGGGTTGTTCTGCGGGGTGTCCATGTATCTCTCCTGATAGATGGTGTCGTAGGTGCGCTGGTCGGCTACGAATGCTATGGCTATGCCTGTGGAGAAGACGTCGGGGTAGCGGAACATGCAGTTGAGGGTCTGGCTACCGCCTCCGCTCCAGCCTGTTATGCCGATGCGTGAGGAGTCGATGAAGGGGTATTGACGGGCAAGGTCGGTTATGCCGCGTGCCTGGTCTTCGGAGGCGAAGGTGCCCACTTCTCCGTAGATGCACTTGCGCCACTCGCGTCCGCGCGGCACGTTGGCACCACGGTTGTCGATGCTCACGATGATGTATCCGAGGTTAGCCATGTACTGGTTCCAGAGGTCGCCGCCGCCCCATACGTCCTGCACGGTGGAGCTGGCGGGTTCGCCATATACCTCCACGATCACGGGGTATTTCTTCGTGGGGTCGAAGTCGATGGGTTTTATCATCCAGGCGTCGAGGGTGAGGTCGCCCGATTTCGTCTTTACAAATTCCTTGGGATTCAGCCCGAGTGCGGCGTATTGGCTGCGAGCCTCGGCGTTATCCTCGATTACGCGTACCGAACGGTGGCGCGGGAATGACACCATGTCGATGACGGGTGGTTTGGCGGCGTTGCTGAACGTATGCACAGCCCATTTGCCGGTGGGCGACATGTGGTAGCGGTGCTGTCCTGATTGGTCGGCGGGACTGACACGCACTGCGTCCCCCTTGCCGTCGAGTCGTGCGCTATAGAGATAACGCTGGGTGAAGTTGTCGGGGGAGGCGATGAAGTAGGTGAGTCCGTTCTTCATGTCGGTGCCTACGCGCTCCACGTAGTCGAAATCGCCATGGGTGATGGGCAGGATCTGCTTACCGTCGCGGCTTATCTTGTAGAGATGACGCCATCCGTCGCGCTCGCTGAGCCATGTGAACCATTTGCCACCGTCGAGCCATTCCACGTCGTCGTTGGTGTCGAGCCATGCGGCATCGGTGTCGGTGAAGATATTCTCGGCGGAGGTGCTACCGACGGATGCGATCCAGACGCGGTTGGTGTTCTGCTGGCGGTTCATCTGCTGGATGAAGAGATCGTTGCTGCCGGGTATGAACTCCATTCGCGGTACGTAGTTCTCACGCGGGTCGCCGGGTAGGTTGATCCATGAGGTCTTGCCACCGTCGGCTGATACGTAGCCCACCTTTACGTCGGAGTTCATGCTCCCTGCCTTGGGGTAGGGGAAACGGTTGTAGGTGGGGTAGATGGAATCGACGTTGTTGATGATGTCGAAGAAACCTGTGCCGTCGGTGTCGCTCTGCCAGTAGGCTATGTAGCGGCTGTCGGGGCTCCATCGGAATCCGTCGCGGCATCCGAACTCCTCCTCATATACCCAGTCGAACGTGCCGTTGACGATCTTGTCGTTGCCGTCGTCGGTGAGGCGCGTGATCTTGCCGTCGGCTATGTTCTCCACATATATATTATTGCCGGAGACGTATGCCACTCTTGTGCCGTCGGGTGAGAATTTGGCGAACATGAGTGATGCTTCGGGTAGCCCCTTGCCGAGCTGACGGAAGGTGCCGTCGGCGGGGATGAGCACCCAGTAGTCGCCGCGTGTGTCGTAACGCCACACCTTACGCGTGTTGGTGTAGACGAGCACCTTGTCGTTGTCGGCACTCCATGAGATGCTTCTTACGGGGATACGCTTGCCGGTGGATTTGTCGGTGAACATCTCGGCGGGTATCAGCACCTCGCGTCGGTTATCCTTTGCGCGGTATGCCACCACGTCTTTGCCGCCATCGGCATTTGGTTCAAGACGGCTGTAGCGTTCGCCATCCTTTAGCCATTCGAGCGCACCCGCGCCGCGGGTGCTGATGAGCCTGCCCGCAACCACGTCGTCAAGCAGCAGCTTGCCGTTGTATGTCTGAGAGCTGCCTTGAGCGAAGGGGGAGTCATCGTTGGCAGTACGGTTCTCCCAAGGCATTATCTGGGAGAATGCCGTAGAGGCGGCAAATGCCAGTATACCCGCCAATAATATCTTGCGTTTCATATTAATATATTTACTCTTACTTATTCCTTAATAATAGGGAGAGTCCTATTTCTTGTTATGCTCGTTCAGTAGCAGACGGTTTCCGCTCTTCTCCACGATATTGTCGTAGAAATCCTGAGGATAGCCGAGAAAGTCGGGGGAGAGGGGTTTGCCGTGGGGATTACGTGCGAACTTGCCGTCGGCATCCAGTTTCTTACGGTTGCCGTCGAGATAGCGGATCATAAGGAAATAGGCGAGGTCGCGGTAGGCATCGGTTGCCTCCTTGGCTATCGCCGCACCCTCGGCGTTGATGCTCTTCTCGAAAGCCTCGGCGTTGCCGGTGTTGTAGAGAGCCATCAACTCGCGCTCACGCGACGGTCGTGAATCCATGAATTTCGATTCAAGCGCACCCTGCACCTTGCGTATATCCTCGATCATGAGGTCATAGCGGTTGTATGCCTGGTTAGCCACCCAGTTTGTCATCCAGAAATTGGCAGTCGGGGAGAATGTGTATAGGTCGCCGTTGCCGGGTCGCACCTCCTCGGGCACTTCGGTCATCGAGCAGTAGAAGGGCATGTAGACGGATGTGTTGGCGTCGTCGGTGCCGAACCAGAGGACTCCGCCGATGGGGTCGGGGAGGTCGGCACGGCTCTGGCTTACGAAATGCCAGGCGGTCTGCTGGGTGGCGGTGGCGCGTTCATGCACGTAGGTCTTGCCATCCACCTTGTAGCGGTTGGGACGGTTGCGGTAGGGGGATCTGTTGGGACCCGCGCCGGGATCTTCCGTCATGGCGTAGGGGGTATCCTCGAAATGGTCGCGCATCCGCTCCTGCATGTCGCGGAGGGAGAGCTTGCGGTCGGGGATGATATAGAGTGGCATCGGCTCGTCGGAGTCGGCATTTACCCAGCTGAACCATCTCTGATCCTCTTCGGGGGATGCGAACCGGCGGAAGAAGCTCCATACCCTGCCGTCGCATGAGCGTCGTTTGGCTGAGGAATGGTCGTGGAAGGCGTCGGCGAATGAGAAATCCTCATCCTTGCCGTTGTAGTAGCCATGTTTCTTTACGAAAGAGAAGAGATCCTTGGCATACATCACGTTATCCTTATCCTTATAGTCAACTTTCCGGATTCTCGGCTCGTTGGCGTGGGCGCAGATGGCATCGTCGGGAATCCTGACGGCTATCCAGAGGGCACCTTTCTCGCTCCCCTTGCCGATCATCTCCATTATCCACGCCTCATTCTTGTCGGCAATGGAGAATGTCTCTCCGGTGCTTGCGTAGCCGTATTTCTCCACGAGGTCGGTCATTGTACGGATAGCCTCGCGTGCGGTCTTGCAGCGTTCGAGGGTGATGTAGATGAGCGAGCCGTAGTCGAGGATGGAATTGGCGGTGGTGTCCTGAAGCTCCGGGGAGCCGCCCCAAGTGGTCTCTCCGATCACGAGCTGATGCTCATTCATGTTGCCGACCACGTTGTAGGTCTGTTGAGCCTGCGGGATCTCACCCCGGTAGCTGTTGTCGCCCCAGTCGATCACGCGTCTCATCTCGCCGGGGGCATACGTGGCGCGAGAGGCGTGGAAGAGGTCGCCGAAACGGGTGTGGGAATCATCGGCATACGTGACCATCACCGATCCGTCGGTAGTGGCTTTTCGTCCGGCGATGAAATTCGTGCATGCCTCGGCAGCTACAGGCATGAGAAGGGATGAAAGAAGGATAGCAGTCTTTATCGGTTTCATGGTGATGTTTGGTTAAGTAATCTTCAAAAAATAACTTGTTAAAGTTATAAATGTAAATTTTTTCTTGTGGCAGCATCTTTCCGGTGCTTTCGGAGCGCGGAATCAGTCGCATAGCCCGCTATGCTCCATCTTCCTTACTCCGAAATCCCTCGGAAATATGCGCCAAACTTTCACAACTTATTTTTTTACGATTACTAAAATCAATCTGCTGAAGCCGTTCAGACTCCAGTTGCATGCAAAGTTACATAAAGTTGGGGAAATATTCAAGCGTGTCGGAGAGATTGCGTTAGTATTATATCTTTTGAAATTTGAAAGTTTTTTTGAATATTTATTGACAATATTAAGATATTTTAGTAATTTTGCGCGTTATTTGTTAGAAGGTGGTTTCTAATGTTAAACTTTTGTCAATTATTTGCTGCCTTTGTATAAGTTTCTACAGATAAGATATAGGTATTATGATTATGGTAAACAAGGGGCAAATGCCCGACAGCGCATCCCGCTTCCCTGATGGCAGAGATTTCTATCCCGCCGATTCGAATGGTCTTTACTCACCATCCTACGAGCATGACGGCTGTGGCGTCGGGCTTGTGGTAAAGATCGATGGCAGCAAGCATCATTCCATAGTAGACCAAGGGCTGAAGGTGCTGGAGCACATGGCACACCGAGGCGCGGAGGGCGCCGACAACAAGACGGGTGACGGTGCGGGCATCATGGTGCAGATTCCGCATGAATACATATTGCTTAACGGCATACCGGTGCCTGAGAAGGGGAGGTATGGCGTCGGGATGGTGTTCCTGCCCAAGAATGACGCTGACCGTGAGAGATTTGAGGCTATAATCGACCGCGAGATAAAGGCTCAGGGTCTTTTCCTGATGCACACCCGCGACGTGCCGGTGGATTCCTCGGTGCTCGGGCATGACGCCCTGATGACGGAGCCGATCATCCGCCAGCTGTTTATCGTGGGGTGTGACAACCGCGAACGTCTCGAGGGGGTGCTCTACGTGATCCGCAAGAGGATAGAGCAGGCGGTGCTCGAATCGGATGAGATAGTAGATAAGGATTCCTGCTACATCGTGAGCCTGTCTACCCGCACGCTCATATATAAGGGTATGCTATCGTCGCTTCAGCTCCGCACCTATTTCAAGGATCTTCAGAGCCCCTATTTCACGAGCGCGATAGCCTTGGTGCATTCCCGCTTCTCCACCAACACGTTCCCCACCTGGCGATTGGCGCAGCCGTTCCGCATGATCGGGCATAACGGTGAGATCAACACGATACGCGGCAACCGCTTCTGGATGTCGACGCGTGAGGCTGTGATAGAGTCGGAGAGTCTCGGTGAGATGGGGCGTATAGGCAACGTCATACAGCCGGGGATGAGCGACAGTGCGTCGTTTGACAATGCCCTGGAATTTTTCGTGAGGGCGGGGATGAGCCTTCCCCACGCTCTCGCCATGCTCGTGCCGGAGAGCTGCAACGAGCAGAATCCGCTGTCGCGCAAGCTATTGGCATTCTATGAATATCACTCCATCTTCATGGCTCCGTGGGACGGTCCGGCGGCGATAATCTTCTCCGACGGACGGTATGCCGGCGGTATGCTCGACCGTAACGGTCTGCGTCCGGCGCGCGTGCTGATCACGAAGAGCGGCGAGATGATAATAGCATCGGAGACCGGAGTGCTCGACGTGCCGGCTGAGGACGTGGAGCATAAGGCGCGGCTGAAACCGGGTAAGATACTGATGGTAGACACTGAGGAGGGGAGGATTCTCGTGGACCGCGACATAAAGCGTCAGTTAGCGTCGGAGCATCCCTACAGCGAATGGATAGAGCAGAACCGTATTGTGCTGAGCAATCTTAGGAGCGGACGCAAGGTGACGCATGAGGTGGCTGACCGCGAGAGGCTGATGACCGCCTTCGGATATAACAAGGAGGATATCGAGAGAATAATAAAGCCTATGGCGTCGGCTTCCCAGGAGCCTCTTGCCTCGATGGGCAACGACACGCCTCCGGCTGTGCTCTCGAAGATGCCGCAGCGATTCTTCAACTATTTCCGCCAGCAGTTCGCACAGGTGACCAATCCTCCGATCGACCCGATACGTGAGGAACTCGTCATGTCGCTGACGAGCTATGTGGGGGCGGTCAGGAAGAATATCCTGCATCCCTCTCCGGAACTGTGCAACGTGGTGATGATGCCCTCTCCGATCGTGTCTGACAGCGAACTCGACATATTGCGTCATCTCCAGTATAAGGGGTTCAACACCATCACAGTGCCGATGCTCTTCGATGCCGCCGGAGGCGTGAAGGCTATGGAGGAGGCGATCGACCGCCTGTGTGCCGAGGCTGAGGCTGCCGTAGACAAGGGGTATAACTATATGGTTCTCTCCGACCGTAACGTCAACGCCAAGCATGCGCCGATACCATCGCTGCTCGCCCTTTCAGCCGTGCATCATCATCTGGTGAGCCGACGCAAGCGTTCGCAGATAGCCATCATAGTGGAGAGCGGCGAGATATGCGAGGTGATGCACGTGGCTCTGCTGATGGGCTATGGTGCGAGCGCGGTCAATCCCTACATGGCGTTTGCCATACTGAAGAATCTCGTGGATAATAAGGAGCTTCAGCTTGACTATGAGGCTGCTGAGAAGCATTATATAAAGGCGGTCAACAAGGGGATAATGAAGATAATGTCGAAGATGGGTATCTCTACGATACGCAGCTATCGCGGGTGTGCCCTTTTCGAGGCGTTGGGCGTCAGCTCCCGCCTGTTGAGCCGCTATATGGGTGGCGGTGCATCGCCGCTCGAGGGGATAGGGATAGAGGAGGTCACGGACGACGTGCTCCGCAATCATGTGCGTGCCTTCGCGGAGGATAGGGAGGATGACGTGCCGGAGGATTTCGGCAACTACAACTTCCGTAAGAATGGTGAGCTGCATGCGTGGAACCCGCCTGTGGTGAAGGCTCTGCAGCTTGCCACGTGGCATAACGACCATGATGAGTTTATGAACTACGTCCGTCTCGTGGAGGAGAAGGATACCCCTATCTTCCTGCGCGACCTCATGACGGTGGAGAGCGACCGCAAGCCTATCCCCATTGAGGAGGTGGAGAGCGAGGAGGAGCTTATGCACCGTTTCTGCACGGAGGCGATGTCGTTTGGCGCGATAAGCATAGAGGCGCATGAGGCTCTTGCCATAGCCATGAATAAGATTGGGGGCATGAGCAACACGGGCGAGGGTGGTGAGGACCCGGCGCGTAATAAGGTGCGCGAGGATGGCACGTGGGCACGCAGCAGCGTGAAGCAGGTGGCGTCCGGACGTTTCGGCGTCGATGCCGAGTATCTGGTGAATGCCGATGAGATACAGATCAAGGTGGCACAGGGTGCGAAGCCCGGAGAGGGTGGACAGTTGCCCGGATTCAAGGTGGATGAGGTGATTGCGCGTGCGCGTCATTCCGCACCGGGCATAACGCTCATCTCGCCCCCGCCTCACCACGACATATATTCTATCGAGGATCTTGCGCAGCTTATCTTTGACCTGAAGAACCTGAACCCGACGGCGGCTATAAGCGTGAAACTCGTGGCTGAGAGCGGCGTGGGCACCATCGCAGCCGGAGTGGCGAAGGCGAAGGCGGACAAGATACTGATAAGCGGCTGCGACGGCGGCACCGGCGCGAGTCCGGCAAGTTCGATGAAGCATGCCGGAGTGCCGGCGGAGATCGGATTGGCGGAGATTCAGCAGACTCTCGTGATGAATAATCTGAGAGGGAAGGTGAAGCTTCAGGTGGATGGTCAGATGAAGAGCCCGCACGACGTGATAGTCACCGCACTGCTCGGTGCGGAGGAGTATGGCTTCGGCACCGCCGCACTCGTGGTGCTCGGATGCTGCATGATCCGCAAATGCCACACCAACACGTGCCCGAAGGGTGTAGCCACCCAGAATCCGGAGCTGCGCAAGAAGTTTGTGGGTCGCTACGAATATCTCATCAATTATTTCCGGTTTATGGCGCAGGAGATACGCCGCCGTCTCGCCGATATGGGCTACCGCCGTCTTGACGATATCGTGGGGCGTGCCGACCTTCTCCGCAAGCGTGAGCAGCCTGTCGGCTCGAAGGCTGACAAGATTGATTTCTCGCGTCTTTTCTATATGCCTGTGGATGCCGCCGAAGCCACTCTTCATCATGATTCCGAACAGGATCATAAGCTGAAGGGGGTGAAGGATGAGGCGTTGCTCCAGCTGATAAGCACGGCGATAGATTCGCGTCAGCCGATAGCGTTGGGTATGCCGATCGTCAATACCGACCGTTCGGTGGGCGCGATGCTGAGCGGCTATATCACGAAGCATTATGCCGGGGAGGGTCTGCCCGACGACAGTGTGCGCCTGACGTTCTACGGCTCGGCGGGACAGAGTTTCGGTGCGTTCCTCTGCAAGGGCGTTACGCTGCGTCTGGAGGGTGATGCCAACGATTATCTCGGCAAGGGTCTGTCGGGCGGACGCATCGTGGTGGTGCCACCGCGTGACTGCACTTTCGAGGCTGAGAACAACACTATTGCCGGAAACACGCTTCTCTATGGCGCGACGGCGGGTGAGCTATACGTCAACGGACGTGTGGGCGAACGCTTCGCGGTGCGCAACAGTGGGGCGGACACTGTGGTTGAGGGCGTGGGCGACCATGCCTGTGAGTATATGACCGGCGGCAGGGTAGTGGTGCTCGGAAAGATCGGACGTAACTTCGCTGCCGGCATGAGCGGCGGCGTGGCGTATATCTGGAACCGCACGGGTAATGTGGATTATTATGTCAATATGGATATGGTGGAACTGACGCTCCTCCATGATGAGGAGGAGGCGTCAGAGCTGAAGGGGCTTATAGAGGAGCATTATCGCCGTACTAAGAGTAAGCTTGCGAAGCGTATGCTCGACGATTGGGGGAGCTACGTGCCGCAGTTCCTGAAAGTCACTCCGGTGTGATTTGATTCTCGCGGTTAACTCTCGCCCATGGGCTCGAGCACGGAACTCCAGTCTTTTGTTTAACTTTCTTATTTTGCGCGAAGCTCGCGGATTGTGAGTCCGGTGACGTTCTCGGTGAAGATGGGGGTGACGCCCGCCTTGATGAAGCCTTCGCCGAGGCAGGGGCGACGGTCGAGTATGCCGGCGGGATAGTCGGTGATCTTTTTCAGGTGAAGGTCGATGTTGTCGAGGGTGATGGCATCGACCTTTCCCGGCTCGTCACATCCGATGAATATGCCGTTCTCAGATACTGCCCGGATGTTGATGAAGCGAATGTCGGTCACTTTACCGCATTTCCCCTCTGTCGCACCTTTAGGGAAACGCCAGCCTGCATCCTTGTGGTTGCCGCGTGCGCGGGGGTAGGAGGTGACGTAGATCGGCTCAGCCTTACCCCACCAAACGTCGGAGAAGAGATGGCAGTCAAGGGTGATGTTGGAGAAGGTCACGTCTGATACGGTCCCTTCGTCGCGGTTCTGTATGCCGATGCCACGGTTTGACTTGGTGATGATGCAGTTGTTGAAGAGCACGCGTGAGATGCTGTCCATGTTTTCCGAACCGATTTTGACGGCGCACGAACGTGACGTCATCACGCAATTGTCTACGACGATATCCTCGCATGGTCCGAACTCCTCAAATTCCCGACGGTTTTTGAGGCAGATGCAGTCGTCGCCACTCTCGATGTAGCAGTTGGTGATGCGCACTTTCCTTGAATGGTCGATGTCGATTCCGTCGCCGTTGCGCACTTTCAGATTGTTGAGCAGCGAGATTCCGGAGATTGCCACGTCGGTGCATCCGACGAGATGAACCGTCCAGTATGCGCTGTTGGAGATTGTGACGTCGGTGATATTGATTTTCTCACCGCCGATTATCGTCAGCACGTGGGGGCGTGGGTCAAAGTCGGTGACGGGTTTCAGCTTGAAGGAGTCATCCAGCTCTTTCCCCATGAACGCCACGGCATTTCCGTCGATTCTTCCGGTGCCGCTGATGGAGAAGTTGCTGATATTCTCGCCGTAAAGCCACATCATTCCCTCGCCACGGTTCTCACGGAATGCGCTCAGCGTGTAGATGCTTTCGTCGGGGTTTGCTAATAGGGTGGAGTTTGGCTCAAGATGCAGGTCGATGAATGACGCCATGCGGAGCGGTCCGCTCATGAAGGTCTTTCCGGATGGGAACACTACCGAGCCACCACCGGCAGCGGAGCATCTGTCGATCGCTTTCTGTATTGCGGCGGCATCATCGGTCTTTCCATCACCCTTTGCACCGAAATCGGTCACTATATATTCTTTGGCACTGCCGCACAGTGCAGCAGCTATCAGTAGGGAGATGCTTAGGAATTTACGGAGCATGGTTTTGGGGTTTATGGTTTGGATTAAGTGGAGGTTATTGATTTATTATTATTAAAAAGACGCAGCCGCACTTTTGCGCGGCTGCGTCGGCTTGTTTGGTTGAAATATTAGCGGATTGCAGTTTTGCTTACTTTCTTGCCCTGCTTCTTGATGAAGATGCCGTTTTCGGGGTTAGCCACGCGGATGCCCTGGAGGTTGTAGTATTCTACGGGAGCATTCTCGTCGTCAGCCTCGATGCCGTCAACGCCGGAGTCACCTTTCTCTACTTTCTCGAGTTTGATGTCAGCGTATGCGTGCCAGTAGCCGTCGCCGGAGTTGGCATCTTTGCCAAGACCTACCCATACTTTAGCAGGCTCGGTAAGAGTGAACTCTACGCCCTGACGCCATTTCTCACCTTCGTTTGCAAAAGCAGCTGCAGCTTCTCTCTCACTTCCGGAGTCGTTTCCGCGAGTACATTTGTTTTTTGTATCGTAAGGGATATAGTCAACAACTCCATCTACCATAGTGGCGTAGGGATTATTGTTAGGCATGATGGAAAGGTCGCCTTCGCAAATTTCCCAGCAGTCTTTCACGCGTGTGCGAACGTCAATATCATCGGTGAGATCGCCCTCATAGTCACCGTTTGCCCATGTGAGGAAACGAGGTTTCTCTTCATTCTTAGACATGTAGATATAAGCATGAGCATACTCATCTCCGATTTCATCATAGTCGTTTGCTTCATACCAATCTTTTGGCGTACGATTCATCTTGCCGTAAGGTTCTGAAATATTCATAGGCCATTTGTGATTGTAGTAGTTGCCATCCGGGTCTACAGTTGAGCCATAGCGGTGGAAGCAAAGCATGGAGAAGCGGTATGTACCTGCGGGCAGTTCAATCTGCTGACCGGTATTGTAGGGGGAACCACCGCACTTGCGATAGTCTCCACCACCACTGCCATCTTTCTGGATATCGGGGGTCTTCTCTTTATTTTCACTATTATGGTTGTCCCATGCTCTTTTTGAGTCGAGTCCTTCAGCGAAATCACCGTTGACAATCTTGTCTGCAACCACTTCGCCATCGCGAGTGAGCACGAAGTTGTCGAAGCAGCACCATTCGTCGGCGTAGCAGCCGGTGTTTGCGATACCGATGATTAGTTCACCACCTTCATGATTGTATTCCACTTCATTGAGGTATTCTCCGGCTGCGAAAGCCTCATTTGCTTCAGTCATTGAATTTGGGGCTGTATCTTTACCGTCAAACAATGCTTTGACAGGAGTCTTTGCATCGTTGATGAAGATGTAGGCGGTATTGAGATCCGCATTTCCTGCCTGATGCTCTTTTGCATAGTTATTGTCGCCGCAACGATAGAAAGCATTTGCTTTCAATACATATTTTCCGGCAGGCATCTCTCCGAGATTCTGATATGTCTTGAATGCACCGTTCCAGACCTCGCCAACTCCTTCGGCAGCATTACCGATAACTCCTTGCCAGCCCGGCACGAATGTGGGGTCCTTGATGTATTGTGATGTGATGTCGACGTAGGTGTCGGCGAATGCTGATGCAGAGAGTGCTGCAACTCCGAGAAGCATCAAGCTACGTTTTATGTAGTTTTTTTGCATGCTGTTGTTGTTTAAGGTTAATAAATATGTTTATTGAAAAATTTTAGCGAGATTTTTATTCCCACGGGAGATTGCGTTCATCCGTAATCTCCCGTAGAGATGTTTGTTCAGACGCCGGCGTATCCGGGGTTCTGCTGCCAGTTGGTGTTGGTGTTGAGGAGATCGCGGTGTATCGGCATGAGACGACGGTTGGGGTCTTTCACACCTTCACGTTCCACCCAGATAAATTCTGTGTGGTCGTCGTTGGTCCATTTCTTATAGCGGTTCTTGAAGCCCCAGTCGTCCTCGAAACGTCCGAAACGGATGAGGTCGTTGCGACGCCACGGTTCGAGGATGAACTCGCGGGAACGTTCGTCGAGGAGTTCCTGCTCGGTCGGGTCGGCACCAAGCTCCGGAGCACCGGAACAACGGCGTATCACGTTGAACAGGTCTTTCGGTGTCTGACCGAGAGTAGCGGTTGCGCCGCGCATTATGCATTCCGCTTTCATGAGAAGAATGTCGGCGAAACGGAAGATGGGGGCATCGTTTGCCTGCTGGCGATTCCAGAGAGTGTAATCCTGTTCGCGTGCCGGATATTTGAAGAGACGTGCGCCTTTCTGAATATTTTTCAGGGCAGTGCCGTTCTTCACATTTGCCGGAGTGAGAGCGGGAGTTGCCTCGTCGCCGAGAGAGTAGATGCTTCCGTCGTCAAAGTCGAAATTGGCATCATAGTTGAGCTGTATGTGACTTTTGCTCGGATTGTCTACGTCGCGGTAGATGATGACAGGTTCGTCGGTCTTGTTGTAGTTGGCGTCAAACGCTGTCTGTGGACCCTGAAGGATCATGATGTTGCGCTCGTCGCCCGGAAGATTGAAGCGAGCCACAGCCTCGGCAGTTAGCACGGTCTGTCCTGCAACAGACTTGTCATAGTTGACGCTGAACGGATAGGGGCGGCACATGCTCTCTTTCTTGAAACCGAACCAACGGTGCCATGTGGTAGTACCATCCCCCTTTGTCGCGGGATCTACATCAAGCGCGTAGATGAAGTCCTTGATGTGGACTCCATTGTCGGGATAGAACTTCTGACGATAGCCTACGCCCACTTCAAAGAGTCCGCTCTCAATAATTTTGTCACACCAGTAGACGCAATCGTTCAGTTTTGGATTGGGGGTGCTGTTGTTGACAGTTGTAATGTCGTTGGTGTAGACTCCCCAGTTGAGGTATAACTTTGCGAGTAGTGCGGCAGCCATCCAATAGTTGGGTTTGCCGTAGGTCGACATATCGTTTGCCTTGCTGAGTCCCTCCTCCTGATCGAGGATTTCAAGCAGCTCCTTCTCGATAAATTCCGCCACTTTTGCGCGTGGCTGACGGTCGATCGGCTCATTTTCAGACGTCACCCTGTCGAGGATAGGCACATCGCCGTAAAGCTCCATCATCCAGAAATGGTAGTATGCGCGTATTGCGCGGAGTGGAGCCACTATCGGGTCAAGCTCTTCGGGATATCCCGGACCGCCATAGAGCTGTATTCGCTTGTTGGTATAGGTGATACCGTTTAGGGAAGCTTCCATACAAGCCTTTGTGCGCCAGTTGTCAAGATGGAGCGAATGGATGGAGGCATGCAGGTAGCGTCCGTCGTCGAAATAGTTGCCGGCTCCGAAGCAGCAACCCATCACCTCGTCGCCCTGATATACGACACCCTCGGCGAAGTCGCGACCGAACCAACCGTGAAGAAAACGGTAGCAACCGTTGAACTCACCCTCAACCGCGATAGGGTTGTCGGGCAATTTTGTATATTGGTTTAGATCCGTGTTGAGGTCCGTGCATGATGCGAAGGCAAGCAGACCGGAGAGTAACAGACCCTTTGTATATAGTTTCATAATATTAAATTCAAATTGTGCTGGTAAGATTTAAATTAGGAGAGAGTTAGAAATTGACGTTGAGACCCACGAGAATCTGGCGTGTGCGGGGGAAGTGGTCAGCGCGTGTGTCATGACCCGGTTCGAGTCCGCCAAGATTAATTTCAGGATCGCGTCCTTTGTAGTTGGTTATCGTGAAGAGGTTGTTGCCGCTGACGTATAGTCTTACGTCGCCGAGCCATCCGTTGAAGCAATTGCGGAAGGTGTAGCCGATAGTGGCTGTGGCGAGCTTGAAGTATGAGCCGTTTTCAAGATAACGCTGCGAAGGATAATGTGCGAGGGCGTCTGTGGCAAGCTGATCCTCCATTACGGATGCCATCACGTTCTTGCCAGTGGAGATGGATGCCACGTAAGAGAAGTAGGCGTGGGGCTCGTTGAATATTTTCTGACCGAATACTCCGGTGAAGAACACGTTGAGATCCCAGTTTTTCCATGTCACGTTGTTGTTCCATCCCATTGTCAGCTTAGGCTGTGCGTTCCCCATATAGATGCGGTCGTCCTGACCGGGTTCTGTAGTCACTTCCGGATTGCCGTTGGCGTCAAGTATGCGGTTCCCCTTGCCGTCATAGCGGTAGAATGTGGAGATGCCGTCATCATTATATCCTGCCCATTCCCACAGATAGAATGAACCGATAGGCTTACCCTCAACGATTCTCTGGGTGCTGCATCCCTGGCTGAGACCCGGTAGATGTGGATCGTAGCGGTCAAGGACTCCGGCGTTGAACTCAGAGTTGGATACTGACACCACTTCATTGGTGTTGTGGGAGAAGTTGAGAGAGGTAGACCATTTCCAATCCTTGGTCATGATCGGCATTGCGTTGATGGTAAGCTCGAAGCCGGTGTTGCGCATCTTGCCAACGTTGGCGGTGAGAGTGGATACGGGGTAGAGGGCTGCTGAGACGGGATAATCCCAGATCATATCCTTGGTTGTCTTGTTATACCATTCGAAAGTACCGTTGATGCGTCCGTTGAGGAAAGCGAAGTCAAGACCGAGGTTGACCATTGTCGTTGTCTCCCATTTCAGATCGTCGTTGACGTTGCGTGCGGCTGTCAGACCCTTGTAGCTTGTGGTCTGTCCGGTGATGGGGTCAACGTAGTCGAAACGTGTGGTGCTCTTATAGTAGAAGCGAGATGTGTAGATGTCAAAACCGGCAGAATTACCGCTCTGTCCCCAACCTGCGCGGAGCTTGAGATCGTCAATCACTGTCTGGTCGCGGAGGAAGCTTTCGTCGGTGATACGCCATGCCACGGATGCCGATGGGAAAGTTGCCCATTTATTGTTGGAGCCGAATGTCGAAGCACCGTCACGACGCACAGCTGCTTGGAAAATATAACGCGATGCGTATGAATAGTTGGCACGTCCGTAGAATGAGATCATACGTTTGGAACTCATCCCTCTGCCACCGTCTACACTTGCCCATACTGGATCTGCATCCCAGCTGTTTGCCATTCCGATATTGTCCCAGCCGAGTGAGTCATCGTAGAAGTTATATCCTTTTGCTCCAAAGCCATCGCGGAGTTTCTCCTCCTCCCATGAGTAACCTGCCATGAGGGCTACCTTATGATCCTCCTTGAATGTCTTGTCCCAATTGCCGAAGATCTCCATCAGCTTGGAAATGTCGGTGAATGTCTCACGAGAGCTCTCACCATTGCGGTTATGCGTCTCTGACTTTTGGGAGAAGTAATCTCTGTAATCCTTGCTTCTGTTCTGATAAGAGAAGTTGGCGTTAAGGGTAAGCCCCTCGATGATCATCAATGAGGCCTTACCGGTGGTCTGGAACCGTTTGAATGTAGCCTTTGACCTATCCTCATATACCATTGTGAGCGGGTTGTAGTTCTGAGAGATAGACTTGTCGGAATACCATGAGCCATCCTCATTGCGCACAGGCACGAGAGGGGAGTAATAGTACATCGCATTGTAAACCGACTCACCGTCGTTGCCACGCGGCACGCCCCATTCATTGCGGACATTGCCGTTGACACCCACGCCGATAGTGAGATGATCTTTCAGAGTCTTTGTCTCGATGTATGCGCGTGCGGTGAAGAGGTTGTTGCCGACGCCCTTGATAGCACCGTCGCGCTTGATATAGTTGACGGATGCGTTATAGTTGGTTGATTTGCCGCCGCCCGAGATTGAGAGGTTGTGGTTGGTGGCGAAGCCTGTGCGCTGGGTCTCGTCTGCCCAGTTGGTGTCATAGCCGAGGTCGTTCGGTATGGTGATGTTGTTTGCTTCAGCGTATGAGCGGAGTTGGCTTGCTGTCATCATCTTGTGGTCGTTTGCCACGCGCTCCCATGACACGTAGCCCTGATAGGTGACGTGAGCCGGACCGTCGGCGCCGCGTTTTGTGGTCACGATTATGACACCGTTGGCTGCTTTTGAGCCGTAGATAGCCGTGGCTGAGGCATCACGGAGCACGTCGATGCTCTCGATGTCGGAGGGCGGAATGAGGTTGAGATCCACTCCCGGAATACCGTCAACCACGTAGAGGGGTTCGGTCGAGCCGTTGAGGGTAGATGCGCCTCGTAGGGTCATGGAGTTGACTCCGCCGTTAGGGTCGGAGTTCTGAACCACCACAAGACCAGGCACTTTACCTTGGAGAAGCTGACCGGGATCGGTGTAGGCTCCTACGTTGAGGTCCTTGGAGTTGACCGTAGTGATGGAACCGGTGAGGTCTTTGCGTTTCATTGTGCCGTAGCCCACTACCACCACCTCTTCAAGGAGCTCGTTGTTCTCCTTTAGCACTATATGGAGTGGCTTGGAGTCGGTCACTTTCACGTCTTTCGTGAGATAGCCGACATAGGATACGCGTAGCGTCGCGCCTTTGTTTGCCTTGATTGAGAAATTGCCGTCGATATCGGTGGCTGTGCCGTTGGCTGTGCCCACGACGAGCACGCTTGCTCCGATAAGAGGCTCATCTTTTTCATCTACCACCGTGCCGGTGACGTTACCCTGCGCGCTTGCCTGCAACGAGGCTACAATGCACAGGAACATGATCGCAATCGCTTTACGCAGCGATAAGTTAGGACTGTTTTTCCCTGATGTTTGTTTAGAGATATCCATAGACGATAGGTTAACAATGGTATTTTGTTACAACGGTTACCCGTTGCGTTGGTAGGTTGTTGTCGTAGTATAAGGTCGGCAAAATTACAAAAAAAAATAAAAAACAACAAATTTTATAAAATTTTTGAAAGATATGGTGGATATTTATCTCTATTTGATTGAAATGTATATTATAGTTTAGATATATCATGACTACCTTTGCGGAAATCTCTTATATGATAATTTTAATCTGACCATGAGACAAAATCTACTTTTTATTCTTGGTGCGCTCTCTGCTATGCCAGGAGCCGCTGCAACTGACATCCCCGACGGCTGGAGCCTGTATGACCTGATACCCCCTGCCGACCGTGTGCTCCTTTTTGATTATGACGCGGAGGGGAAGAAACTCCCGATCCTATGGGGATTCGATACGGCATGGAATGACTACGGCAATATGCTCCGTGGCGTGCGCTACTCGCGTGGTGCCGACGTGGGCGTGGCGCGTGTCTCGTTCCAGCCTTGGGCTAAGATAGAGGAGAAGGGGAAACTCCCCCCGATGCTTCAGGAAAATCTTGAAAAGCGTCTGGCGAATGTGGCTCTCAATGAGAGGAGGGTCGACATAGCCCTTAACCTTGACGGAGGAGAGAATACGGTTAAGGCTATATATGGCGGACTCGACGGAGCCAACAACTACGTCGGCGACCCGGATGCCGCGGCTGAGGAGTATGCCCTGCTTATTGATGCCACTGCCGCTGCCGTGGAGGAGGCGGGCTACAGGGTGGTCTCGGCGGCTCCATTCAATGAGCCGGATTACTTCTGGAACGGTACACCCATCAATGTATTTGATAAGATCAACCGCCGGCTGAAGGATTTCGATGCATATCCGCGTTTCCGCGACATACGCATCAGCGGCGGCAATACCCTCAACTGCGACCAGGCGATGCCCTGGTATTCCGAACTGAAGGAGTATCTTGACGAGGGGAACACTCATCAGCTTGCCGGCGATTTCGACCATTATGCCGATTTCTTCGCCACGGTACGTGCCGACGGTAAGTATGCCACTGCCGACGAACTTCACAACGTGATGGAGGCGATGGTAGGCGTGGAGTATGGCATGCAGACCGGTATCTGGTGGGGCTCTGCCGAGCAGGCACGAGGCGAGTTTATGAAGGCAAGCGCTGGTGAACGTCTCGGATATGCCGAGAACCGCAAGGCATGGTCGGCGGCTTCCGTCTACCGTGCGCCGTCTGGTAGGGTGCAGGCGTTTCTCGGTTGCAGCGAGCGTCAGGCGCGTCCCTCCACGTATAAGCTCGTGTCGAGAAACGGTGATGTCTACGTCGATGGCTTCGGTCCGGTGAGGGAGTATGTGGCATCATTGCCCGGTGATCCCAACGGAGGGTATCAGACCGATCAGCAGCGTAATGCAGAGACGGTGCTTAATATCACGCGTGGTGCCGACATTCAGCCGGCTATCGATGGCGCGTATATTCTCGTCAACGCTGCCAGCCACATGGTGATAAGCGGCAAGGATGGCAACACCAACAATGCCAACGACATTGTGCAGCGCAGCTATACCGGAGGTGCCGACCAGCATTGGGCATTCCGCCACGTGCCGGAGACGCAGGGTGGTG
This sequence comes from Lepagella muris, assembly GCF_004793975.1. Lineage (NCBI taxonomy): Bacteria > Pseudomonadati > Bacteroidota > Bacteroidia > Bacteroidales > Muribaculaceae > Lepagella > Lepagella muris. The sequence goes on along the minus strand of NZ_SRYB01000010.1, from coordinate 110,499 downwards.
ACTTCAGCTATTTCTTCATCACTAATTATGGCACGAGTCAGGCTCTTGACGACAACAATTGGAATATAGAGGTAGGGGGTAAGGTGATCTCCTACGGACTTTCCGGTGCCGGAGTGCAGCAGTGGGCTTTGGAATATGACGGCGACGGATGGTTTCATATCCGCAATAAGCAGAGTGCGCTATATCTGGAATGTGACGGAGGGGAGAATGCCCCCGCCCTTCAGCAGGAGCGCACGGATAATGCCAATCAGCGTTGGCGTCTGATTCCTATGGGTTCGCCTGTGGAGTTTGACGCGCCTTCGGCTCCGACGGGTCTGACCGCTGCGGGGCGCAATGCGAGCGTCATGCTGGAATGGGATGAGATGGCGGATGAAGTGACCTACATGGTGCTTCGTGCTGAAGCCGGAACGGATGATTTCAATACCATCGCACGCGGATTGAAGTCAACAGCTTATCTTGATAATACGGTGACTCCCGGCGTGGCGTATGATTATAAGCTGGTTGCGGAGGATGCCTCCTGCAACCGTTCGGTGCCCTCGGCGAGTGTTGAGGGGGAGACGGTCGGCAACGGTATGACTGCCTGGTTCCCACTTGATAATTCTATGGATGAGTTGGCTGCAAACGGATGGTCGATGCGTACGCATGAGGATCCCTCTTTCCGCGCAGGGTATAAGGATGGCATTAAGGCTCTCTTCTTCCGTAAGACCCAATATGCGCAGCTCCCATATTCTGCATTTAGCGGGGATTCCTTCTCTCTGGCGTTATGGACGCGTATCGGTGCCGCTTCTGAAGGTGACTATCTCTTCTCTACTGGTGTTAGTGAGGATGAGACGCTGTATCTTACTCCGCGCACTGAGGGGGAGATGCGTCTTGTGGCTGTCAACGGCGACGTGACACGACAGATTGCAGTCCCTGCCATTCAGGATTGGAACCATGTTGCGATTGTAGTGGATGGTGGAGATGTGAAGCTCTATCTTAATGGTGAGTGTGTCGGTAGCGATGATTTCTCTGATGCTATGCCGCAGTGCCGTTTGCTTTCGTATCTTGGACGCGGTCATGGTCTGAAGGATACTTATCTCACAGGTTATGTAGGCGACTTACGTATCTTCAATCATGCCATCACTCCGGAGACTGTAAAGGAGACCATGACGGGAGAATATTCCGGCGTGTCGCAGATAGTGGATGATGCAGAGGTTGTGGCAGTGGAATACTATTCACCGCAGGGAATCCGTCTGGATGCACCGGCTCCCGTCGGCATAACTATTGTCCGCACCATCTATAGCGACGGACGTGTCGTGACCCGCAAGGTAATTGCTGACCGCAACTGATACTCAAATGGTTTAAGGTTTAATGTTTATGGTTTATGATCATTAAATTTTGTATAATGAAAAGATTCTTGGATTTCCGTGAATCTTAAACCTTAAACTATAAACTATAAACCACTGAAGTGCAGCTTGCGAAACTTCAGTCAATTAAATTTTAGGGTTCCGGCACTGTTTAGGTCGGAATGAGTGATACTGAAGTCTTCAAGTGGCTCTCCGTTGAGGAGGATGCGCTTGAAGACTTTTTTACCTTCCGACGCGCCGGGAGCCGTTATCGTGAAGGGTTTCCCACCTTCTGGCGTTATCGTCACGCGGTCAAAGAGGGGTGCGCCGAGGTAGTAGCGGTCGGTAGCCGGACATACCGGGTAGAAGCCCATGGCGGAGAAGACGAACCATGCCGACATCTGCCCGGCATCGTCGTTGCCGGAGAGTCCGCCCGGGGTGTCGAGATATTCCGTGTCGAGGATATGACGCACCCATTTCTGCGTGAGGTCGTTGCGCCCTGCCATGTCAAACATGTATGCTACCTGGTGACACGGCTCATTGCCGTGCCAGTAGCGTTTCTGAGTGAACATGGAGTCAAGTTTCTCCACAAACCTTTCGCGCCCGCCGAGCATACCGATGAGTCCTTCCGGATCGTGTGGCACGTACCACGTGTAGTGACAGGGGGCACCCTCCGTTATTGCACGGTTGAAATCAAACGGGTCGGTGCCTTCTGCAAAAGTGCCGTCGGCATGGCGTCCGTTGGCATAGCCAAGTGCGGGGTCGATGACGTTGCGGTAGTTGCCGGCACGCTTGCGCAGCATTTCAGCATCTTCAGTGGCTCCCACAATATCGGCAAGTTGCGCCAGTGCGAAATCATCGAAGGCATATTCCAGGGTGCGGGAAGTCTGTTCCTGCTTGTGGAAAGCCTCCTCCACGCCATCTTCAAGCGGGATGTAGCCATATCTCATGTAGGATTCCAATGCACGTCTACCCATGCCGTCCTTATATTCGTTGAAGTCTGCCGGAGTCTCAAAGGCATTCTTGCGGAGATAGCGGTAGGCTTTCTCTTTGTCGAAGTTATTCACCCCCTTCACTGCGGCATCCGCTATGGCGGCTGCGCAGTGGTCGCCTATCATGGCTGCGGTATAGCTGTTCCAGCATGGGAATATGGGCATCCAGCCACCCTCCTCCGCGTCGGTCACTAGCGACTGCATCATCTCGCCGCTCCTCTCCGGAGTGAGAAGAGTGAGGAGCGGATGAAGTGCGCGGTAGGTGTCCCACATGCTGAAGTCGCCGTATTTGTCGGTCTTACCTCCGGTTGAGAGTATCTTATCCCCTTTGGCGAATCGGGGATAGCTGCCGTCGGCATCGCTGATCACTCGAGGAAGGAGCGAACAGCGGTAGAGCGAACCGTAGAATTTAGCCATATCCTCATCCTTGCCACCCTCCACCTGAATCATGCCGAGCTGACGGTTCCACGCATCTGTGGATTGGCGACGCACCTTTTCAAAGTCGGCTACGGGTATCTCCTTTTCAAGATTACGTCGCGCACCCTCCATGGAGGTGAATGATGAGCCTGCCGTAAGAGTGACCTGCATCGATGGCTTTGTCTTGAAACTTACATACGCACCTATTCCCGGCTCGCCTGATATGGCGGTGCGGTGTGGATGCAGGGTGTCCCCCTTGAATGTGCCGTAATCGGTGATTTTAAGATTCTTCGGTAGTTTTATGATGAACCATCCGGAGAATCCTGCCGGTTCGCCCCAGCCCTGATATATGCGGTGGACGGGATTATACCCCCTTATCTCATGACGCCGGGGATCGTATTCAATCATCCCTTCCCCCTCGTCGGAGTTAGGATTGACGATGATATGCCCGATTCCGTCATGGTCGTAGGAGAAGCGGAATATCCCGGCTCTTGACAGACCGGTCATCTCCGCCGTCATCCCTTCATCCGGAAGGCTTACGGAATAATAGTCAGGCCGTGCTGTCTCCGACTGCCTGTCTATGCGTGTGGCACGTGAGCGCGGGGAGGTGCGGAGCGGTCCGGATATGGCATGGAGCGTCATGGAGCCGTAGTCCTGTGTGCATCCGCCGTTGAGCCAATGACTGTTGCGGAAACCCTGTAGGAGGGAGTCTGCGAAATAATATGGGGCGATGCACTTCTGTTCGGTGTCGCGGGTCTGCGGAGTCCAAAGGTTCATGCCGTGGGGCACCCCGACTGCCGGCACCGTCTGACCATGGTCCTCCGACCCCTTACCGAATAGTCCGGCGGTGCGTGTCTCTGCAAAAGCGGTACCTACGCGGGTGTCAACGCGATCGATAGGATTTATCGCAAGAGAGAGAGGGGAGTGGATTGTCGCCACAGCCATCAGCATAAAGGCAGACGCCCATCTACAGGAATCAGAAATGTGAAGAATACGTTTCATGGTCAGGTTGGTTTGGGTTTCAAAACGGATGCAAATATAATGAAAAAAGTCAAACATCCGGATACAGACCGCCCACAAAGTCACCAAATGATATGGTTCCCTTGTGGGCGGCTTTCTATAAACACTCTATAACGTTTTCTATAATTTTGTTGGCAGCGGATGAAAGTCATCCTTATCTATTGTATCTATAGTGTGCTATTTGATTGCGGCATCAAGCTTCTTGCGGAAATCATCGTCAGAGGGGCGGAAGGCATCGGCATTGTAGATGGTGCCGTCGGCATTGATGACCATAAAACGCGGAATACCGCCTATGCCGTAGGCATCGGTCAACGCCTGATGGTCGTCGCCGGAAGCGCGGAACTGCGGCCATAGCGGCTTGTCTTTCTCCATCGCCTTTTTCCATGCATTCTCATCCTCATCAACCGATATGCTGAGGAACATCACCTTGTCGTTCCCCTTGTAATATTCCGTGTAGTGGCGTGCGATGTGGGGTATCTCTTTGCGGCAGGGTCCGCACCAGCTTGCCCAGACGTCGATATATATGACTTTGCCGAAGAATTCGCTCAGTTTATGGGGTTTGCCGTCGGCATCCGTGAAATTGATGTCGATGGCTTTCATTCCTGCGCGAGTGGACTTCAGCGATTTGACCTTGTTGGCGTAATATTTCACTACGGGAGAGTCTTCACCGGCAAATTCCACGAATGGAAGCCAGAAGTCATCGACATTGTTGCATTGTCCCCATTCCAGCACCTGAAGCGCACAATTGTTGAGAAGGGCTTTCCTTACATCAGGGTCGGTAATTTTCTCATCGATAGCCTTTATATAGGCGAGACCCCACGGTGTCATGTCGGCATCAAAATCCGGGGTTTCGAGTTTGCTTTCAAATGCCCATACCGGAAGATAGTTGTATAATCCGATCCATGAGTTAAGATCCACCGTGTCAAGCAGAATGGCAGCCTTTTTCTGGTCGGAGCCACACAGACGCACCCGGAAATTAAGATAAGCATCGTCGGTCAGGCGTTTGAGAAATTCCTTTACCTTACCGTCAGACACCTTGTCGAGATCACGTTTCAGCGCGGCGTAGTTATTGTCAATCTCTGCCTGTTTTACATCGGTCGGCACGGTGTCGTTCTCAAACGGGAAATATTTCCCTATGTCGAAATATTCGTTATACGCTTTCAGATATTCTGCGGCGCGTGCGTTGTCGCCTTTGAATATGAAGCTGCAATCCCCGTTTGAGTCGCGGGTCACGTCTATCTCGAGCGTTTTGCCCGGTTCCACGATAAACTGACGCGATGCGTTGTCGAGATATATCCATGCCGGGGCAAAATCCATATCTTTCAGTTCAACATTGTCCACAACAAGTGTAGACGGCGATTTACGCTCGGCTTTCAGACGTCGGGCATCAAATTCATTCTGACCCTTCTCTTTGCCGATTGTCAATTCCGATTTAGAGCAGTCGGTGGTGTCCGGGAAGTTCACTGTCAGAATCTGTGCGGGGGCAGAGAGTGCCGAAAGGCACAGAAGCGTCAGGAAAATGTGTCTTGTCATAATTTATATGTGATTATGAAGTCGGTATGACTCCTATTCGTAATTCTGTGAGAATGTGGGATTGGTCTGCATTACAGCAATGGGGAACGGCATGATCCAGAGTGGACTCTCCGGGGATATGGAGTATGTGCCGATTCCTGGAAAATCTCGGGTGATTGTCGCCTTGTATTCATCTTCCGAGTTCCAACGCTTGCGGTCGAAGAAGTTTTCAAATGTCATAAGGAATTCAATGAATTTCGCCTGTTGCAGCTCCTCCATAGCCTCCTTTACTGTGGAAGCCGTGAATGGCACGTATTTTTCGGGGTCGATACGGTGTTCGCGGATCTCATTGACGTAGCCCAGACCCTTCTCTATCTGATTGTCGCGGATGTAACATTCAGCGGCTACATACATTATGCTTTCCACGGTGAGTCCCCAGGGATTCTTGTAGGTGTCCCAGCCGGAGAATGAGAGACAACCCTCAACTCCCGAGCTCATCTCTCCATATATGCCGTTCCATATCTCTTCGCCCTCCTCCTTGTAGCCGGCGTAGCCGTAGTCGATCGTGAGATCGCCATCTTCAAACTTGGCAACGGTCTCGCGTGACAGATTATCGGCGAAAGGACACCAGAAACTCGGATTGCTCGATGCCACGTATAGGAAGTTGTTGGGAGAGGTGGGGAGGAGGAGCCAGCAATAATCATCCATCATGTAGAGACGGTCTTCTATGGTGTAGTCGCTGTCGAGTGCTTTGAGAGCGTAGGGGAGGGCATCCTGATAGCGTTTCATCTGGAAAAGTATCCTTGCCTTTATTGCGTTGCCGGTGGCGCGTGAGCAGCGGGTGACGGATGCGGTAGAGGGCAATGCGTCGATATACTTGTCGTCAAGATCCTCAAGGATTCTCTCATATACCTGATCAAGGGGAATCTGTTGCTTCTGATCCATGTCGTAGTTGTCAACGTAGGCTATGCCGCCGTTTTGTGATGCGGTGGCTGCATCATATTGGCGTGCATAGAGGTTGGCAGCCAGGAAATGCAGATATGCCCGTTTCAGATGTGCCTCGGCTATCACCTTCTGTTTGATGGATTGTTCGCCTGTGGCGGCATCAATTTTACCCAATGCCACGTTGAGGGTGTTGATTGCGCTGTAGATCGAGGTGTAGCGCGAGTCTTTCGATGCGAGATTCCCCCTGTCGAGATTCTCGTTGTAGCAGAGATATGAGGAGAGGAGCGTGTTGGTGTTGTTGATGAGCTGCTTCACCGTGGAGAACTCCTGTCCGTAGCTCTCATTCACCAGGATTGAGATGTCGGAGCCCGGGTCGGTGCTCACGTGGATCTCATTCAGCAGATATTCTATCTCCTGGGCTGTCTCGAGAGTGGTCTGTCCTTTCGGCACCATCTCTATGTCGCAGGAGGAAAGCATCAGCAATGATGCGGTAAGCGATAGGATATGATATCTTTTTTTCATTTCATTTTCTGTTTGCGGTTAGAATTTGATGTAAAGTCCGAGGGTGTAGCTGCGGGGTGTGGCGAAATCCCATTTACCGGTCTGTGCGTCCACACGTTCGGGGTCAATGCCATCGCCATTGCGCACCCATGTGGCCACATTGTTGATCTGCGCACGCAGACGCAGCTCCTCCATTCCCAATTTCTTGCATATTTTGTGGGAGAATCGGTATGTCAGCACGATGTTGCGGAGTTTCAGATAGTCAGCCTTGGCAATGTGGCGGTCGCTGAAGTAGACGTCGTCCCAATACATCTCGGAGTTGTTCATCACCATGCCGTTGCCAAGCATATCCTTGCGCTCCTCTTCCGATGCACGCCAATAAGCGAGATACTCCTTAGGCGCGGCATTGCCGTAGCTGTAGCTGCTGTCATAATACCATTTGTTGAAGTTCGGACGGAAATAATGACCGAGGTAGAATGCGGTCATTGCGCTGAGTGTGAACCGCTGATAAGTGATGGTCGGGGTGAAGCTGCCGCTCCATTTCGGGTCGAGCGAACCGCTGAACACCACGTCGGCAGGTTCAAACGTCTTGGATGTCAATCCGTCGTAGTTGGATGAGCCGTCGGCCTTCTTCCAATAGATGTGCTGGTAGCCCTCGTCGTCATAGCGGATGCCGTCCCAGACGTAGGAATAGATTGAGTTGACGGGATACCCCTCCTTATAGTCGGATGATTTAAGTGCGTTGTAGCCTGAAGTGGCGATATGGTTGATTTTCGTCACCTTATTATTGTTGTAGGCAAGGGCGATTTCTGCACTGATACCCACCTGCTCGGGTTGGGTGGCACGCAGGATGTCGCCGTTGAGCTGCAATTCAAAGCCACGGTTGCGGGTGTTGGCATTGTTCATGTTGAGGGAAGCCCATCCGGTGGTGGGGTCGGTGTCGACGAGGCTGAGGATATCGGAGCCGCGTTTGTCGTAGTAGTCGAGCGATCCGTTTATACGGAAATTGAGGAATGAAAAATCCACGCCGACGTTGAGTGTCTTTGTCTTTTCCCATCTCAGCTGGTCGTTTGGCGGGGTGTTGATAGTGGCATACTTGTCGCCGGTATCCTCATGCACAGATATCCTTGCAGTCAGGTATGACGTGTAGTTGGAATTGATGTTGCCGGTGACGCCGTAGCTGAAACGGGGTTTCAGCACGTCGATCCATGTGTTGTCCTGAAGAAACGCCTCGTTATGCACGTTCCAGCTTGCACCGACCGACCATAACGGGCGGCGTGTGAATTTCTTGTCGGCTCCGAATAGGTCAGCCTCATCAATACGGTAAGAGCCGGAAAGGTTGTAGCGGCTGTCGAAGGTATAGTTGGCGGTGGCATAATATGAGATGTATTTATGCTCGCTGTCGGAAAATTCAGCCACATCCGACCCGTAGAAATATACTCCCGAATTGTAGATAGAGCCTAAGTCGGTGCTCTTCAGTCGGCTGAGATCATAGAAGTTCATTGTGCCGTTGGAGTTGGTCAATGTCTTCTCGTCGTAGCCATATAGCTGAATGTCGGTATATTTGTCGCGTGTGTAGCGGTATTCATAGCCCGCGATTGCACTGATGGAGTGTTTCTCGGCGAAAGTCTTGTCGTAGGATGCCTGCACACGGAAAGTATAGTAATTATCCTCGATATTCTTCTCATCCATGAGTCCACCCTCCGGCATGTTGTGCTTGCCGTTTGAGGTGTAGAGGTTATACCAGTGGCGTCGCACGTAAGAGTCGCCGCGCTGGAGATCCTGTCGTTTTGCGGTGATGTCCTCATATTGGAACATTCCGGAGAGTTTCAGCTCCGGTATGGGGAAGAAATTGAGATGCACGAATGCTCTGGAGTAGGTCTCGCGGTATCTTGAGGTGTTCTGGAGCATCTCGTTTACGGGCACGAAGCCTTCATCCTTTAGTCCGAGGTCAGGATTTGCGAGCGACGGCTCATTGAGGTCTACGGCAGCCTGTAGGCGGGCAGGGGTCCCGTCGGGATTGTAGAAAGAGAGATAGCGAGGCTGGTCGGTGAATTTGGTGTAGTCGTAGTAGGAATAACGGCTCTTCTGGCGGGTGTTGTCAAGTTGCAGACCGACAGTGGCAGAAAACCATTTGATGGGATTTATGTCGCCGAGATAGCGGAGAGACAGACGGTTGTCATAGCTGTTGACCATGGTGGTGTTGTCGCCTTGCCAGTTGACGGTGAGATTATTGTTGAGAATCTTCCCTTTTGTACGCACGGAAAGGTTGTAGCGTTGTTCAGCACGTGTGTGGTTCATGAATCGGCTCCAATCATTGATGTAGTCATTCTGTCGCCATGTGTCAAGCTGACGGTTGTAGTCGGCATCGCTCACGTTGCCGTAATAATGGTTTATCATCATCCGGTTGAGTGGGTTCCAAGTGCCGCCATATCGGCTGAAGCTGCTCTCCATATATGAGAAATCGTCCGGACGGTTCTTAAGCCATTCGAATTGCGACGTCTCGAGTTCTATCAGTTCCGCTGCCGAGCAATAGCCGAGGTCATCATAGTTCTCACGTTCATGTATTGTGAAGTCAGCGTTAAATTCCACCGTCAGACGTTCGCTGAGCCCCTTCTTTGTGACCACGACGATGACACCGTTAGAGGCTCTTGCTCCGTAGATAGCAGCTGCCGCCGCATCTTTCAGGATTGTCACTTTCTCTATTTCGTAAGGGTTGATATCGCTGAGAGTGCCGTTTATGGGAAGACCGTCCACCACCACGAGAGGGGATGTGCTTGCCTTCAAGGTGCCGGTGCCGCGGATCTGTATCTTGTTGTCCTGTACTACCATACCTGCCACCTTACCTTCAAGATTGGCGGTTAGGTTCGACATTGTACGGGTGTCGAGATCTTTTGATGAAATCTGTTGGAATGCACCTGTGGCGTTCTCCTTCTTGATATTCTGATAGCCTGTCACCACCACTTCATCCATCTGTGAGATGCTGCTACTCATGACGATTTTCAGATGAGATTTCACCGACTTGTCGGTCAGAGCCAGATGATAGGGGTGCATGCCTATGCAATTGACAAGGAGGATGGGGTTCTCGTTGTCGATATGCAGCGTGAAGTTTCCGTCGATGTCGGAAGCGACACCGTTAGTGGTGCCTTGTATTGAGACAGTGGCACCCGGCAGTGGGTCGCCCTCCTCATCAAAGATTGTGCCGGAGACGGTAGCCTTCAGTTTGCTCCCCTTGGGCTTTATGCTCAGAGAGACGGTATTGCCGACGATTTTGTACGACAGCCCGAGCTGGAAGTCAATTGTCTCATCAAGGAGCCTGTCAAGGGGAAGATCATGGTATTTCCCTGTGACCGTGGAATGAAGGTCGGTTATCAGTTTCTTATGATACACGAAATCGCATCCTGTGGCTTTCTTTAAGATGGCAATTGCCGATTCTGCATCCGCATTATGAAATGTTGCGCTATAGTTTCGCGCAAGTGCGGTGAAAGGGATTATCATCAAGATAATCAATAGAAAAATGTTTCTCCTGTTCATTGATGCTGGTTTTGTTAGTTATAGTTGAAGTTAAATTTTTTTGTAATTATTGAGTTTGTCGGGAGATTATCACCACTCCATTCTCCAATGAGAATTTTATGTCTCCGCAATTCTCGATGATCTGTATGGCGGTCTCAAACTCTGCATATCGTGGAATGCTGCCCATGAATACGATATCCTCGATTGATGGGTCGGTAAATCGGTATTTGAAGTCATACCATCTGCTGAGGTCACGCATTATTGCGGAGATCGGCTGCTCCTCAAAGATGAATCTCCCGTGACGCCAACCCGTTATGACTTCCGGATTCACCTCCTTCATTTTTAATCGGTTGTCGCTGCGGTCAAATACTGCCTGATTTCCGGGGGATAGATGAATCTCGCCGCCGTTGTTTCCGATTGAGGAGAGGGCGATTGATCCGCTTTCAAGGGTAATGAACGCACACGGGTCGTCAGGATAGTCCCTGACGTTGAACGATGTGCCGTAGACGTGGATCATCTGGTCGGCTGTCTCAACAAAGAACGGGCGCGTATCATCCTTCCTGACTTTGAAATATGCCTCTCCCGCCACTTTTACCTTCCTCTCTCCGGAGGCGAAATGCTGTGGGTAGAAAAGTTTGGAATCGGAGTTCAGCCATACTTCGGTGGAATCCTCAAGTATGATCTTAAATTCGCATCCCACGGGTATGTTGAGGCATAGAGGCTTGTCGTCTACTATCTTTGCGGCGTTTTCATGGCATCTTTCAGCCATGTCGGCATTGTCTCGCACTACGATAGTGTCTGATCCTACGGAGAGTATGGCCTTTGATGTGCCGGGCTTTATGTCGTCGATTGAAGCAATCTCCACAACCCGTGTCGCTGTCGGCTTGACAATTGTGGTTTTATCCGGAGACTCATGTAGCATAACAATCGCCACCACGGCTGCGACCGCCACTCCCGTAATCGCTGCGGCGAGCCGACGCACTCTGCGTCGGTTCCTGTCGATGTCCTTTATCCGGCGTCGCATGTCGGATTCCGCTCTCTCGGTGTCAATGATGCTTCTCATCCGTAGCTCATGGTCGATGACACCGGGGTCGGAGAGTCGTCGCGACAGATCGCGATGGCTCTCGCTTTGCGATTCCCAACGGCTGATCTCCATCTTCTCTTCGGAGGAGAGCCTTGACAGGAGACGTTTGAAAAACAGATTACTGATACCGGACATAGTGGTTGCAATAAGATTTGTTGTTCTCTATTACGTTTGAAATTTGATTTGGTATACATTTATTTTGAAAAAATATGCCATTGATTGCAAAAAAATAATTAATCTTCGGAATTTATCGGCATTATGCGCCATATTTACTTCTTTTTTTGTTTGCGATTACTAAAAAGCGGGGTAATTGTTGTGAAATAGAAATATTATGAATAATTTTGTTAGTGCTAATGCTTGATTACAACTACATATATCGGTCGTTTGTTTCAGGAGACATACATCCCCTGTATGCTTATATGTATCCTGGATTGATTCGTTATGCCACAAGATTATTGGGGGAGACCCTTACATTCATGGCAGAGGATTGTGTGCAGGACTCAATTCTTAAGACTTATCTGGCACGAGAAGAGATAAAGAATGAGTCGCAATGGAGATCATGGCTTTTTGTGACGATACGCAATCGCGCTGTGGATATGATTCGGAAGGCGGAGAATAATGGCATTTATATAGAGAAGGTTAAGACTGACGGGGAATGGAGTGATGATGATGTGTCGTTGGATATAGTGGAGCAGGAGACTGTCGATATCATTTATACCGCCGTGCAGTCGTTGCCCGAGATTTATCGTCAGATATTTGAGCTGAGTTTTGAGCAGGCGTTGAGAAACTCGGAAGTGGCAGAGCAATTAGCAATAGCGGAAATCACGGTAAAGAAAAGGAAGGCACGTCTTCTGGAACTCCTTCGCCAGCGACTTGGCAGGTCGATAAGCGAGGAATACATCCTCATGCTCCTCTCGATGCAGCTCGCCGACTCAGTATAATCCTAACTTCCCTCTAAACCCTAAACCCTAAACCATAAACCATAAACTCTAAACCCAACCTCCCAATGGAATACATTACTACAGAAAACATCCTTCTTGTCGGCTCGCTACTTCTTGTGGCAGGCGTATTGATCGGAAAGACCAGCTATCGTTTCGGACTCCCATTGCTCCTTATCTTCCTTTTAGTGGGTATGGGATTCGGAACGGATGGTGCCGGCATTCAGTTCAGCGACATGCATACCGCACAGTTCATCGGAATGATAGCCCTCTGCATCATCCTCTTTTCAGGAGGAATGGGTACAAAGATAGCAGCCATACGCCCCATAATAGTGCCGGGCATCGTGCTTTCCACTGTCGGTGTCTTGCTTACCGCTCTTATAACCGGTGCGTTTATTTGGTGGCTCTCCGGAATGAGCTGGACTAATATCCATTTTGCCTTTGTGCCCTCATTGCTTCTTGCCGCCACAATGTCATCGACCGACTCGGCTTCCGTATTCGGGATACTCGGTAGCCAGAAGGTGGGTCTTAAAAACAACCTGCGCCCGATGCTTGAGCTGGAGAGCGGTTCGAACGACCCCATGGCGTATATGCTGACCATCATACTTATCGAGGTGCTGACAATAGGGGGTAAGCTCTCCGCCGGGTCGATTCTGCTTGAACTTCTGTTGCAGTTTGGAGTGGGGCTCGGCATGGGGTGGCTCATGGGAAAGATCACCCTCCGACTAATCGGATTCTACAACCGTATCGGAGGAGAGGCGGGGGCAAGGGAGGATGCCTCACAGGCGGCATCGATGCTGTCGATAATGATAGTGGGAAGCGTGTTCTTCACGTTTGCAGTGACTACCGCGCTTTCCGGAAACGGCTATCTTGCCGTATACGTATGTGGCATTGTCCTCGGTAACGCCACTATCCCGAACAGCAGGGGTATCTTGAAATTCCTTGACGGATTGACGTGGCTTGCACAGATAGTGGTGTTCCTCATGCTGGGGCTTTTAGTCAATCCTCATGAGATGGTGGAGGTGGCAGCCGTGTCGCTGCTTATCGGAGTGTTCATGATTCTTGTCGGGCGTCCGTTAAGCGTATTCCTGTCGCTTTCACCGCTACGGAAGATTTCTATGCGCTCAAAACTGTTTGTATCGTGGGTGGGTCTTCGTGGAGCGGTGCCCATCATATTCGCCACCTATCCGGTCATCGCCGGCATTGAGGGGGCATCCCAGATTTTCAATATAGTGTTTTTTGTGACTCTCCTGTCGCTGCTCGTACAGGGCACCACCGTGATTGCGACTGCTCGTCGGCTGAAACTTATAGATACGGATGCCGTGGATGATGATGACTTCGGCGTGGAACTTGCTGATGAGCTTCCCACCACACTCAACACCCTGACGCTCACGGAGGAACATCTTTCTCGCGGACGCACCTTACGCGACATGAATTTGCCTGAGGGTTCACTCGTCATGATGATACGCCGTGGCGACCGCTACATAGTTCCCAACGGCACCCGTCGCCTGCATCCCGGTGACCGTCTCCTCATCATCCGCGAGACGGAGCTGACAGCGCAAGGCTCCTCGCGTTAAGACTCCATTTTTTTGAAACGGGGTCTAACTCCAAGAAATCAATCGCAAGATTTTACAGAGGAAGAACTATTAAAAATCAATAAATTCTGTGTGGTTGCCCTGTGAGCCTCCCGGAAAAGTGACGGTAACATTTGGTTTCGAAAAAGTTTTTTCTTAAATTTGCAATGCAATCCTCAGGAGCAGTCTGTCTCTATACATAGATTGCTCCTTATGGAGGGAAGATTACATCACCTTGGCAATTCGGTCTGCACGATGGACTGAAAGTGATGGGACGGCTCTTCTTCCCCAAAACCATGACATACTCTGCGTCCCGTCTTGCAGAATCTGGCTTCATCGCATATCGCCGATGAGCGGTGCATTTTTTGTGGTTTTTACCACCGTGTGTGCCTGTTGGATTCTTTCTGCAAGTCAAGTCTTTTTGCAAAGACCGGAATCAAATAGATTGAGTTTTTATCGGCGACTGCTAAAAAGCCAGTAAACTATCCTTTCGGATATCTCGTCTGTGGATCAGGCGACAAGTGTTTACATAAACTTCTTAACAGCAAAGCCAACTATGAATGAAATCAAGATTGGATTCGGCCCATTTTCCAAGCCTCGCATCAATCGCGAGGCGTTTGACGCTGTATTAAAGTCTGAAGTTGTCGGTGAAAACACCGCCACTTATGAGTTTGAGACCCCTGTCACAGCCATCGGTGCACATGCGTTCTTTGACACAAACAAGGGCATTGAAGAGGATCTCTTCCTCCACTATATTGAACTCCCCGACTCGGTAGAGACGATCCATCCGGAGACCTTTGACGGTATTTGTAAGCTAAAGAGTAAGCTGCTGGTAGACAACATGCTTATCATTGACAATGTACTCATCAAGCATTTTGACTCTTATAATTCCGGTGAGGTGAGTGTGCCGGAAGGGATGACGGCTATCGCACCAGGGGCTTTATCCGGATTCTGGGCAAAAAAAATCATCTTACCATCTACCCTTAAAGAGATCGGGAAAGAAGCGTTTAGAGGCTGCACCCATCTCACATCTGTCAAACTGCCGAAGGGTCTGGAGAAGATTGGGGACTATGCCTTCTCTAACACCGCGCTTGGCACTGCCACAATCCCCGACTCGGTCACCAGCATCGGAGTGGAAGCATTTTCCGATTGCTCCAAACTTAAAAAGATAAAGATTGGGAAGAGTGTGGAGCGAATAGGAGAGAGAGTAGTCAGTCGATGTCATTTGCTGGCGACAATCGATGGTAGAGGTGCATCCGCCGACAAACGCATGCTTATCTTTGACGGCACATTGCTCGCATATACGGCAGCATCAAAAGAATCCCATCTGGAAATACCTGAAGGCGTCAAGCGCATCGGCAGCGATGCCCTGTTTGATGCCAAGAACTTGACCTCGGTAACTCTGCCATCCTCATTGGAAAGCATTGGTACCGGCGCTTTTCAACGCTCCTCCATCACCGAAATTGAGGTGCCGGAGAGCGTGACAACCATTGAGTACGGAGCTTTCTCAACTACTATAATTGAAAAATTCTCCGGAAAATTCGCAACTGCCGACGGCAGCGCGCTGGTAGAGGGGAATACCCTGTTGGCGGGTGCCGGCAATCGCTCTTTCACGTTGAATATTCCTGAAAATGTCACAGAAATTGCACCGATGGCATGCTATCTTGGAGAAATTAGTGGCGTGACCTTCCCCGACTGCGTAACCGTCATCGGTAGCAAGGCGTTCGCGTATTGCAGCAACATGTGTCTCCCTGTAGATGCGCTCCCGAAAAATCTTGAAATCATCGGTGAGATGGCATTTGAACAAAGCGTAATGCGATCAGACATGTTCAGAGATGGCGTCATCATCCCCGCCAATGTCAAGGAGATCGGCTACCATGCATTTTTCTCTACAGCTGCTTACTCTGCATCTGCAAATACCTACTGGTTCGAACCCGTCACTCCTCCCAAGATCGATACTACCGGTATGCGTATCAATGCCATCTACGTGCCTGAGGAGGCGCTCGAAGCATACCGTAACGCATATCCCGAGTTTTCCGACAAAATCCATGTGTGGGAGAGGTAAGATTATGATAGAGTTAGACATTATTGATGGAAAATTGATAAAAGCCTTTGCCACAGATGGCAAAGCATGCTTTTCTCTTGAAATACCGGAAGGCGTGACTGAGGTGGCCGACGGTGCTTTCGCCGGAGTGAAAAAAGAATTGTTCTCCGTCACTAAAATCGTGCTACCCGCAAGCCTGCGTCGCATCGGGGCGAAGGCTTTTAAAGACGTCACCCGACTCCGATCTCTCAAACTCCCCTCAAATCTGGAATACATAGGTGACGAAGCGTTTGCCAAACTGGAACATATAAAGACCCTCACCATACCCAATAAGGTGACACACATTGGCAAGCGTGCATTCTGTGGCTGCATCAAGCTCAACAAGATCAAAATTGGCAAAGGTGTGGCAGAGATCGGTGAAGGTGCCTTCGCCGACTGTTCTTGGGTAAGATCAGTGGAAGGCAAATTTGTAGAAGGGAATACAATTGTATACAATGGCACGCTTATCGCGTATTTCGGTGAGGGTGAATCATTCTCCATTCCCGCCAATATGGAGAGAATTGGCGATAAGGCCTTTTCATCATCGGCACGCGACGACAACTGGTACCGCAACTACCCACCCCTCGGTCCCACCGAAGTCATACTGCATGATAATGTGCGCAGTATCGGCGATCTGGCTTTCTATGGCACAAGAATCAAGAAACTCCACATTCCGCAATCGGTGGAGAAAGTAGGAGCTAACCCGATTGCCGGACGAGGCAGCGTAGACCTCGAAGGTAAATTTGTGCATGAAGGGCGCGCGATTATCTGCGGAGACCACCTGTGTGCCCACCTACCTGTGGCACAATCATACTCAATCCCCGACAGTGTAAGCGAGCTGGATGACTATGCATTCTGCGTATGCCGGGCGGAGGAGGGAATTGTATTGCCCCCTTCCATAAAAAGAGTTGGAGACAAATGCTTCTATAATTGCGGCAGCATGAAGAGCATAATTCTGAATGAGGGATTGGAACGGATTGGCAACGAGGCTTTTGGATGCTGTGATGCCCTCATGGCAATAACCTTTCCTGCATCGCTGAAAAGCATCGGAGAGGAAATCTTCACTTTTCCCGAAAAGCTGACCTGCATCACCTTCCTTGGGGAAGAGCCCCCGTTATTCGAGGGTGATCTGATCGTGCGCCTCGATCTTTTCAAGGGATGTGTGAAGGTGCCTGCCGCATCAGTTGAAGAATACAAAAAGGCTCTTCCCTATATGGCTGAGCCTCTCCCGCAATATCCTAAGGGCAGAATACTCCCACTATAAACAAATTTCATTACGATTAAAACTTTTGTAGATTTTGCCAAAAGTTTTCATTACGATTAAAACTTTTCGTATATTTGCCGAAAGTTTTAATCGTAATGAAAACTATCATATCCCCAAATACGTGATTTCTCTTGATTCCACCTTCCCCAATACCTACAAGGGAATCCGACACATGTCGTTACGCGATTTCCTTCTCCTCGAATACGAATTCAATCAGTAGCAGATATGAGATATATTTTAGATTTTATACTTGTGGTGGTCTCTTGTATGATTTGGTTCAATTCTTGCGGGTCAAGTCATCCTGACGCGCGTCTTGAGGCAGTCAAGGGAATCGTGGACGAGTCTCCTGAACTTGTACGCAGAAAGTTGGATTCAATAAATCCGAGATCACTCTCGGTGAAAGACCGTCACCTCCATGACCTTCTGAAAATAAAGGCGAACGACAAATGTATGGTGCTTCATACGTCGGATTCCGTCATACTCCGACTTGTGGAATACTATTCCTCGCACCGGAATGAGGCGAACTATCCGGAGGTGCTCTACTATGCCGGACGCGTCTATTGCGATATGGGCGACTACCCCCAATCAATTGACTATTTCCACAAAGCTCTTGATATGCTTGAGGATACTCCTGAGAATGTTCATTTGCGAGGAATGATTATTGGTCAGTATGCATGGATATTGCAGGAGCTGCGATTATACCGCCAAGCCATACCATATTTCAGGGAAACCATAAAGTTGGATTCAATTGAAGGTAATGCCTATTACACCACTATTGATTATCAATTTCTTGGAAGTGCGTATCTTGATTTAAAAGAAATAGATAGTGCTCAATTTTATTTCAATCGGGCATTAATCTCAAGTGAGAATCTGTCTGAGAGTAAAAGAAGTGAATTGAAGGCACATCTTGCGCATGCCTTACTTGAGAATGGGAATCTGTCGGTCGCCTTAAATCAGATAAGGGGCGTACCTGAGAAATGTGACTCTGCTTTTAAGAGTTATCCCACAGCAATAGCCGCACGTATATATTATAGGTCGGGATATTTCGATACGGCATATATGTATGCCCGGCAGCTGATAAGCGATCCTGCAGACAATAACCTGAAAACCGGTTATTCCCTGATGTTTTCTCCGGGAATCATGGAGAAACTCCCTTATGACTCTCTGTCCGCATACGCCTTGCGGTATCGCAACGTAATGGAGAATTTTATAGACCGACATGCAAAAGACCAGTCGTTAATCCAAGTATCAAACTTCAACTATCAGCAGCATGTTCGTGCAAAGGAGAAAGCCGAGCATTCAAGGAAGTTGCTATGGTATGTTGTGATGTGTCTTATCACTGCATTGTCCGTTTTAAGCGCGGTTTTGATATATATGAGATATCGATACAAGAATAAAATACTGCAGATGAAATATTCCTTGAAGAATGTGCAGCTACTGAATACCGGTAAGACAGCTGAAACTCTGGTCAACCGGACATATTCTACGCCTTGTGAACAACAGGCAACCTCATCCATAGATATGTATTCTGCTGAAAGGACTGCCGATACAGAGAATGAAAGACCTGAAAAGTCTGATAATGTTGACGAGCCGGCACCGGAAGGGCTTCCGATTGACAATGAGGACCGGAATATGATTCCGATTGTTAGTTCAAATTCAAAGGATGAACTGCGGAAAAAACTTCTTGATGAGATTTTGAAGTTTATTGACAGTGGAATGGCAGCAAACATATCTCCAGTGATATTGCAATCTGAAGCGTATGCAGAGATGCAAAAAATGATAGCCTGCAAGAAGGTAATCACTGAAAATAGTAAATTATGGGGTAAACTTGAATCGTTGGTAATCTCCGTTTCCCCTAATTTCCATTATCATCTCCAGCTCCTTACCGGCGAACCTATCAAGCCTCGCTATCTCCATATCTGCCTTCTTATAAAATGCCATGTCTCCCCTTCCGACATGGCAATCCTTCTTGGAAAGTCGAAAGGTACCCTCTCATCCCACCGTGGATCACTCTGCCGGAAAATATTCGGGGTGAATCTGGGCGCAAAAACCTTTGACGATCTAATCAAGTCATTATAACCATATTACTACTTCAAAACAGTGCGATTTTTGTGCGATTTTATGCCGGGATATAAAAATCGCACAAAAATCGTACACCTTTATATATACCTTTATTCTCTTTCTACTTAACTTTGCGATACAAAAATTAACTGACAAAAAGACACGCATCATGAAAAAGTCCTTTGCATCTATTTTATTATTTTTCTTTTGCATCTCTTATTCTTTAGAGATCTTCGGACAGCCTGTCGATTCTATTGATGTGAATTTATACAATAGTGAACATGAGCAGCATAATAACTATGGTCATAGAAAATCACCACGACCGATTTTATGCCGTATTGACTTCGAATCGAGCACTATCATTATTGATGAAAACGGACTCTCTGAAGATGTTCTCGCATACGAACTTTGGGATGAAGGAGGAAGATACGCAATAACCGTATCATCCGATGAAACTGTTTTTGTAGAGACTATTAAATCTCTTCAAAACGGAGTCTATATACTAAAAGTAATCACAATTGATAAGACCCTTAAAGGCTACCTATATCTTTAAGAAGTCATTTAAATGAGAATTTGCAAAACAGGGTGTATTTTACTGAATATTCATCTTGAACAATAAACCGGATATGATAACAGGGTCAGCATTAAATACTGAAAAATATGAACGATACACAGGGATAATTATATGCTCATGTGTACGTTGTGTCATATCCCTTACGTTTATTGCTTCGGGTATGCTGAAAGGTGTCAATATCGATGCTTTCAGTCAAACCGTAGGGGCATTCCTCGGTCTTTGGGGGATAAGTGCCGATTGTAGCTATGTGATTGCTGCTTGTATATGTATTGGGGAAATGGCGTTAGGGTATGTTGCACTTATCCGAATGTTATTTATTCGTTTCCATTGGGTGTATCCAATGGTTATGTCCGTGTTCGCTTACATAACGTATACAAACCTTACGGATACATACGGAGGAATCGAATCATGCGGCTGCTTTGGAGAATTTATCCATCTTAATCCTGCTCATTCTTTTTATAAGAATCTCGCTCTTCTATTGGCATGTGTTGGTTTAAGCCTGCATACGGCTTTGATATCGCCAAGACAGGAACTATGTTCTGCCGTCAGTATGCGAAAACTATCTCTCATAATAGCTGCGTCAGCATTACCGATAGTGTTCTCCATGATATTTATGCACATTATCGGTCAATCAACCTACATATTACTCTATGTTGTAATATGTGTTATTTCATTTACAATTGAAATGTCTGAGCGTAAATATTATACTCAGCGTTTGACCACCAAGAGTCTGGTTATAGGGTTATCGGTAATCTTTGTATCATATAGTATTCAGATTGAATATCTGATTCATGAAATAGGTGGTGCTTTTACTATAACATAGGACACATTTCCTTCACATACCACAGAATGTACACATGACAATGAAATATAATCGGATAATGAATCTATCACATCAAGTAATGATTAACTAAATCTCTAAAAATGAAACAGAAAAAGTTATTGTTGCCTCTAACGGCAGTTTTATTTTTGACTGTCTTTGGCTATCACGGCATTAAGACTCTTTCCCAACAAGAGGGTCATAGTACTCAATTGTTAATGCAGAACGTTGAGGCTCTATCTGAAGATGAGATTACAACACAATGGGAATATCCAGATGGTATAGAAACTGACAGTTTTGAATGTGGTGCCAGATTAAAGGATGGCAAAAAATGCACCTTCATTGTAATAACATGCGGTGGTGGAGGAAAGGGATGCAATAGTCGTCGTTGCAATCTTCATGGATAAACAGAAATACAATGAAGCCTATTATCAACCTGAAAATTGGCAAGAATTTTCTTGCCAATTTTCCACGTTTAATCCTTCGTATTAGAAATGAAAAAATCATCAGCAATTACACTTGTCACAGGGATTGTTTCCGTTGTTTTTGTATCTTGCAATAATACTAAGAAGGGCAATGGTACAGATTTGACCACTTTATATGAGATTGATTATTCACATCCTGATCAGGCTAATACAATATCCACAATTGTTGATTCCGTGGAATTTATTCCATTGCATGGCTCGATAGAGAATCCCATATCCGGCATTGACGAACTACAGGTAACCGACCAAGGGATATATATTCTTGATAGAAGGAGAAACAAATTGCATGCATATTCTAAGGATGGGAATCAGCTATTCACATTACACTCAATGGGACATGCGCAACAAGAGTATCTTGAGATTGCTTGTATCGCGGTTACAGACTCATCGGTATTTATTGTTGACAACTTCGGGAAAAAGATAAATGAGTATGGCTCCGACAACGGCATGTTCAAAAGAAGCTATAATGCCCCTATCGTCATCGGGGCTATTCGCCCATTGGATAACGGTGGTTTCATTCTTGCAGAGTTGCCAATGGAGGGAGTGAACCAAATAGAGAATTCAGACGGTAATCGGTTATATATCGCTGACAGTTCTTTCAGAATAAAGCATTCAATCTATCCGTATGATAACCATAGAGACAAGATTGGAATGGGACGATTCCTCTCTGACAATGATTCGGTTATTATATATTCATCGACCGGATACAACGGATTCTCAAAGATCTCTGCCAAAGACGGGAACTTTATCGGCAACGTGTCGGTTAACACTGCCCGACCATTCAATAATATAGAGATAGCAGAAATGGATAAATCAAAGGCAAGGGATTATGTGGTAGAAAAGCGGTGGCAATTTCTAACCACAACGCCTATGATGGCAGGAAAGTATATATGCCTTTCAGTAAAGGATGAAGATACGGCAGAGCCTTGTATATACGATGAAAAGTCGGGCAAACTGTATTTTAATGACAATATCTCAATGCATAATAATATGATTGCGCCTGATGATGCGTATGGCAACAGTTTTTATATTGTATATAATTTCGGAGGAGAGTTTCTGGATGGTCAGTTAGATATGGGTTTTAACCGTCCTCCGCTCGTTGCCGATTCAATTATCCGTAATGACGGCGCAGTTTTGTTGCGATATAGAATGAAGATTGACTAAAAAATGAAAGTCATTCAGTAGATGACAGTATAAATAGAGATTGCGGAAACATTAATATAACCAATTCATTATTATCAAAAATATTACTATGAAGCAAAGCATGTCTTATATAAGATTAATTGCTTTTAGCATGACATTATCAATATTTTCATTAGTGTCATGCGAAAGTGGTTTGGACTTTGCACTTGATAAGGCTGGAGAAAACCGTGGCGAAATGGAGAAAGTGCTCGAATACTTCCGCAATGACCTTGATCCGCTGAAGTATGAGGCAGCGCAGTTTCTTATAAGTAATATGCCCTACCATTATTCATATTCCGGAGATGTAGTCGAACAGTATGACTCCATATATCTGGAAATGGCAAAGTATCCCGTTCAGAAGAGAGACAGTGTGTTGGCAGCTATTACGGAAAATTTAGATTTAAAATCAGCAAGAGTCATCACCGACATAAGATCACTGACGGCTGACTACCTTATAAAAGCAATCAATGATGCTTTTGAGACGTGGAAGAATACTCCTTGGCATGAGACGTATGACAAATCACTGTTTTTTAACTATGTCCTGCCTTATCGTCTCACTCAAGAACAACCAAGTGACTGGAGAGAAGAGATTGAAAGATGTTTCCCTTATCTCTCATCAGATTTCGTTATCAGCAGAAGAGGAATGTACTATGAGGCAGAAGATGCAGATTTACGCGGATGCAGAGAGCAGTCTCTTGAAAATGCATCCCAGAGAAAGATTGTTGATCTTGACAACAGTGATGCTGAAGTTAGTTTCCAACTGTCGTCTCCGCTAAATGCAAACAAACAGATATGGTTGAGATATGCCTCTGTTTCCGAGAATCCGGAAATAAGTGTAATTGTCAACGGTAGACATGTCATTGACAGTCGGCTGCAACCCACAGTGTTCATGCAGGAATTACGCGACTCTCGTTTCGGTATTCCGATTGATTTGCAGGCAGGAGAAAACACGTTGACAATCAAATATAAATCCGGCAGAATACTTCTGGACAGAATCATGGTGTCGGCTATCGAGCCAATCAAATCAGATAAATCAAAAGATTTCACATCATCGCTTTACCGCATAAGAAATGCCGCGACAGGTAATTACATCACATTTGACACGGTGCAAAAGTCTCTTCTGAATCTGATACGGCTTCTTCCGCTTGAAGAAAAGACCGACAGCAGCCCTATGTTGCGTTTTGATTTCAAGGGAGAACAATGCTGGAGCATATCGTCGTTCCGCAGAGACTCTATGGATTTGTGTATTGAGGCGAGATATTGCAGTACTGACGTTGGCGCACCGATGAGCCAGTATCATTATCAAGGCGGATTTCATCAGAGATGGATAATTATACCGTGCGGCATGGGCACTTTCAAGATAATGGGTAAGGACAGTGGACTTTTCCTTGAATCCGCCACAAATGAGGATGGTGACGAGATCCTGATACAAACTCCGTTTGCCGACAAGGAGACGCAAAAATGGGATATGGAGATTTGTGGGGCAAACACCATTCCGAATCCCCATTATCAATTTGGAAGTGCCATTGCCGAAGCAATGAAAGTGTACGACAGGATAGGACAATTCGAGTGGATGAAATTCAAGGGACCGATCCCACCGAAGACAGCATCATTGATCAAAGCGAAGACAGGTCATTGCGTGTGCGAGGCAAGTTTTACAGTAAGTCTATGCCGTTATTTAGGCATACCTGCGGCTATTGACTTCACGCCCAACTATGGCAACCGCAACCAGGGGCATACTTGGAGCGTGCTGATCAATCCGGACGGGACATCCACCCTCTTCCATAATGGTTTTGCTCCAGGAGATTCTGTATATTTTGTACGTGATTATGTGAAGCCGAAGGTTTACCGTCATCAGTTTCAATTAAACAGAAAAATCGCGGATGATCTAAAAGGAGAGAAGGATGTGCCGAGATTGTTCCGCAACGCTGACTTCATTGATGTCACTGAAGAGTATTGCCCGGTGACGGATGTGACGCGCACGGTGCCCGCTAATGTCAATGGCAAGATAGCCTATATCTGCGTGTTCGACAACAAGGATTGGGTTCCTATTGATTATGCAAGGATTTCTGGAAGGAAAGCCACTTTCCGCTTGATGGGACGGAACGTGGCATATATCGCCGCCACATTTAAAGATGGGAATCTCAAACCATTCGGCAATCCTTTTATTATTAATTCCGATGGCAACATAAGGGAGATAGTAGCCGACAAGGTAAAATGCCGGGATATGACAGTTTTGCGTAAATATCCCTTTATGAGCTACCGGGATCCTTTCAACCACCGCATGGAGGGTGGTCGATTTGAGGCATCTGATAATTCTGAGTTTAGAGACGCCTCCTTATTGCATACGCACAAAGGAATCACCAATGGCAATTGGTATGATGTCAATATCAATGATGATGACTCTTATCTTTATATAAGATATATCGGTCCGAATGACTCCTATTGCAATATAAATGAGATTGAGTTCATCGGAGAGTGCGGTAACATACTGCATGGAGAGATAATCGGCACTTCCGGAGTTGCCGGTAAAGAAAAAGAAAAGGTATTCGATGGAGATATTCTGTCGGGGTTTGAAGGGGATAGTCCTGACGGACATTGGATTGGCTTGAAGTTGGATAAACCTCAGCGAATTGACCGCATACGTTATATACCCCGGACAGACGGCAACTGTATTGAAATAGATGATCAATATGAACTGCTCTATTGGGATGACAATAGATGGGTGTCAATTGGTAAGAAGATAGCTGATTCTAATAGTATTGTCTTCCCCAAAGTCCCGATTGGCGGTCTATATCTTGTCAGAGACCTGACAAAAGGTAAGGAGGAAAGAATATTCACATACGAGGATATGAAACAGATTTGGTGGTAAAACAAAGTCAGTATATTATGAAACTAAAAAACAACATAGCGATTTTCAGCGTTATTGGATTCTTTGCTATTTGTATGGCAGGCTATGGAATCTACAGCTTTTCCAATAGGTCAAAGAGGACATTGGAAAAGCAGCTTGTCGCCATGGACGGAATGAGAATAAATCTGGATTTTGAAAATGCAATTACCGTTTATGATGGAATAGATTCCACATATTTTCCTTCAAATACGAGGAAGTTGGTATTGTATGTTGACAGTACTTCTTGTTCCGGATGCTTCTTGAGCCATCTTGTGGGTTATCACGATATCAACGACAGTCTTGTGGCTCATGGCGGAGAACTATTGGTTTTGCTACATCCTCAGAGGGGTAGAATGGAAGAGATAAAGACAAGAATGAGACATGAGCGATATCCCTTTTGGTGTATCGTAGATGTATCGGGTGAATTTATAGCAAAGAATCCTGAACTTCCAGAAAACAAGTTGCTACACACGTTCTCCCTTGATGAGCAGAGCAATGTGATTCTTGTGGGAGATCCGACAAGAAATGAAAAGATTAATGAACTGTTCTATCGTGAAGTCCTCAAATGACATCAGAAAGATGCGAGGAAGTTGCTTCTCCTGTATGTGAGAGATAACCAAATTAAGTAAAACCATTAAAAAATATTTTAAAGAGACAACAGATTGATTTAGATTGACAATGCAGCTACACGTTGCCTCGGTTGAAATGATATATACCGAACAAGATAACAACATCAATGAAAAAACAACACAATTATTTAGTTATGAAAGGAAAACAATTTTTATTGTCATGTATGGCAACAATTGCCTTGACAGCCGCAGTCTATCTTGGCATAACCCCATTCAGTAATGGTAAAAACACCTACAATTCTCTAATTATAGAGAACATTGAGGCACTTACAGAGGATATTGAACTTCCAGAGCCAAAGGGCTACTATGTGTTCCACATGCCACAGTTTGATAAAAATGGTAGTCCCACAGGAAAATGTATGGCATCATGTTCTCCCATGTTCCAATATCCCGGGAACTCCAGCACATGCCATGCTCATGGTTATAACAATTGTTGCTAATGAAAAATATTATACTGATTATCGTGTCTGCATTGCCAATTGTCATGCAGACCTCGTGCAAGGAGTCTGTAGGGAATTCATGTATTCAGATTGATCTATCTTCTGTCCCCATGGAACCGAGTGAAATTGATTTGGATATACTTACCCGTGAGATATCTCTGGATAATGACTCCATCATAATCGGCAATATCGTTGATTTGGTTGCCACGGATTCCGTGTGCTTCATTCTTGACGAAAATGGATCGATTATAAGATATCCGTTGGCAGATGGCATCTCTCCAAAAAGAATCAACTCAAGAGGTCATGGATTTGGCGAGTATATCGCTCCTGTCGCACTTACATCAGACAAGGACACTCTGTACGTATTGGACATGGCCACCGCTTCCATCCTTAAATACGACACAGATCTAAAACCCTTGGAGAGCGTGCAATTGGATCATCCTGCTCAAAACATACTCATCTGCGGTGACAACATCCTATCCGACAACCTTGATCTGAAGTCTAATTCAAATATGGTGATAATGTCAGATAGGAAAGGGAACCATATTGACAATCTGATTCCGATTGCAGATGTCGGTGAACTTGATTCATACCGGGTGGGAAACACGTTCATGGAACGTATGCAGGATGATGTATTCGTGCTTGATTCAAAGGGCAATACATTATACATGTATGAGGATGGAGTGATGCATCCAGCATATAGATATGACTTCGGGAAACGTATGATTCCTGAAGGGAAACCTCTTGATGTCGGCAACTTACCCCAATATGCGATTTCCACTCATTGTTTCATATCCGGAAACATGGTTCTGTTGAGCTATCTTCTGGATAATCAGCGACAATACTGCTACTATGATGTCAAAACGGGACAGATTAAGAATGGTACAGTCAACGCTACATCGGAAGGGTTCCCCTTCTTTCCAAGATGGCAACACGGCAATGAATTGATAGGCTATCTTGAATCGGAATCCGGAGAAAAGAATGGAAGCCTTCTGTTCTATACACTAAAATGACACTTTTCAGATAAAATGATACGGTATAAAAAATAAAGTATCATCTGAATGAAATTACACCACTATAAGAGCATGTCTGTGAATACAATTGTCAAATACTTTTGTTTGACAATTGTATTCACATGTCTTTATTATTTATTATGGTTGTTAATGCGGATTTTTCTTGCAGACCAGTTCATCACGCCAACTGAGTCAATGATGCCTACGCTACTGCCGGGTGATAGAATAGTTGTAGACAAGACTATTATGGGGGCAAGGATTTATTCGGATTTTAATTTTGACAGGAACGGAATGGATTTAAAAAGCTGGCGAACCCGGGGAAGACGTGGTGTAATTCCAAACGACATAGTGGTATTCAATTTTCCGCACCACAACGGGAAAATCAATTTTGTAATCAACAATGTCTATGCCAAACGCTGCATCGGTATTCCTGGAGATTCAGTGTCAATCGTCAACGGATATTTCCTAAACAGCAATTACAAGGGGCAAATTGGGATTAAGAGTATGCAGGACGAATTCTCAAATATCCCTGACAGCATATTTCTTCCGGAAGTGTTCTCCACAATCCCTTACGATGGTCATTTCCCATGGACAATCAAAAATTTTGGACCCCTCTATCTTCCGCGTAACGGCGACTATATGAGACTGACTGCGAAAGAGGGATGCCTATACCGAATGATTCTCGAATGGGAGACAGGAAAGAGCATCACTTGTGATTGGGAGAATGATATCACTCTGGCTGATGGCAACGCATTGGACTCACATGTGTTCACACACGACTACTACTTCATGTGTGGCGACAATGTCGGCAATTCCAATGACTCCCGTTATTGGGGAATGGTTCCCGAGGAATATATAGTGGGTGTGGTCTCACACATATCCTATTCCATTGACAAACATACAGGGAAATACCGAATGAACAGGGTATTCAAGACTCCGAAGTAATGAAGAAATATATTCAGAAGATAATGAGGACACTAATGGCGATCCGTCCGATGGCATGGATTGTCTTGGTTTGCATGGTAGCTGTGCTAAGTCTGTCGGTATTTCCGGTAGAGACAGGATGTTCTGCCATTGAGGAGTGTCTATGTCTTGTCATTCCGTCCATAACGGTTATAGGCGTGATAATTTGTATCAAACAGGGAAATATCGTCAAGTTTTCTATGATTGACGGGATTGTATTTGGCTGGTATCTGTATTCAATGGGACGTTTCTGGTTCGAGCCGATATATCCCGCTTTCGGATTTGCGATAAGGGCGACCCTCATGCTCTTAATATATGCTTCCCTTCGAGTCCTGTTTTCATCTGTGAGAATCAAAGGTGATGCAATCGTCATAATGCTTATATTTTTTGCCGTTATTGAAATGAGCATCGGATATTATCAGTTGCTGTATGACATAAGCCGCCATCCTCTGTATCCCGTAACCGGATCGTTTCTCAATCCAGGTCCGTATTCGGCATATATTGCCCTCGGAATGGTCCTTCTTCTCTCTATGAATAAACAGAGAATCGGAATCATGGAGAATAGGGTAGCTTTCCTATTGGTACTGCTTGGCATGCAACTTGTGCTGACAATGAGTAGGGCGGCGTTTCTTGCAGTGGGAATATGTGTGCTTATGCAATATCATAGCAGGATCCGTGGATGGAGAGAATGGTCAATGCTTGCTGGGATTGCTTTGGCAGCAGCATGTGGGCTATACCTCCTCAAGTCCGGGTCTGCCGATGGTCGTGGCATCATAAACTATATCGGGATAAGATGCTTTACCGTTAATCTTTGGACCGGGAGTGGTATCGGCAGTTTTTTCCATCGTTTTGCTGAAGAAACTGCATGGCTTAGTCGGAATAGTCATACAGAAAACCTCATGAAAGTGGATGTGATTGATTATGCGTTCAACGATCTGATGAGAGTCGGTGTGGAGCAGGGTGCGTTGGGATTGATTTTTGCAACCGCACTTATATCAGTTGTGATGGTTCGGCTTTGGAAGAATTGCCGGACACTGTTTCTTGGGGCATTATCCCTTCTCATCTTCTCCCTATTCTCCTATCCTTTCGAACTGCTGCCATATCAGATTATCGCGGCTGTCATGGCGGCATTTGCCGGAACTTCATTGTCATTACATTATGCTGTAAATGGGAAACATTCAGGATTTTGCATGGCATTACGTTTTGTCATACCAATGGTACTTATAGGTACACTCTCGTTATGCTGCCGCGCGTTCATAAAGGAGCGGATTGATGCGGAAAAGGGATATGGTCTTATATCCGGTTTTGATGACAAGGCTTTCACAAAGGATTATTTCGCACTTATGCCATATCTATTGGACAACAAACGCTTCCTTTTTGATTTTGCAAAGCTGTTGTCAAAACAGAAACGATATAACGACAGCAATGATATGCTTCGAAATGGAGCACGAATCAGCAACGACCCCATGTTTCTTGTGCTTCAAGGCAATAACTACCGCGACATGGGGGCGGTTGAGGAAGCTGAAAAGGCGTATCTGAAAGCCTGGCAGACGATGCCTAACAGGATCTATCCCCTCTATCGGCTCATGATGCTTTATCATGATGCCGGAAACAGGAGCAAAGCTCTAAAGTATGCTAAAAAAGTTGTGGCATTCAAAGAAAAGATACCATCCCCTGCCGTCAGAGATATGAAAAGGGAGGCACAGGAGATCATAAAATTCGGGAAGATACGAATTTGAAAGTATTTGATATGTATTTGAAAACATCTTACTGTTTTGTTTCATAACCTTGCAGTATTTCTAAACCTATTAGCATCCGTTTAGACAATACTTCTTGATTTTTCTATGACGAACATATTCATAAAAACCACGTAATCTCAATAAACTATGATGAAAAGAACCTTTTTTGATTATGAGTATAGTGTCGGCTTATTCTATGATTCTCGCAATTGCTGAGAATACGATGCTCTTTTTGATAAAATAACATTATCTCAAGTTGAGAAATTAGACTTGTTTAGTAAGTAATATGAAATCAAAGGGTTAGTACATGTGTTAACCCTTTGATTTCATATTATTTGTTACTTGTTATGTTTTACTTGTTACATTGCGCGAAGCGCATCAGAATAAGGGATCCCATGCCGGGAGCTGGATGGGCTTCTGGTTGGCCATCTTCAGGATGTCGGCGGGAACGAATTTCTTGTTGACAACAAGACGGAAGAGGTATTCGTTAACCCAGTCGTCGGTCATGATGACGTGACCGTCGTTGGCACCGGGTCCCCAGCTGTTCTCTACCATCCATTTCACCGGTTTGCCATTGTCGTCAAGATCTACGGCAACGAGAGTCATCGCGTGGGTGGATGCACTGTCTTTCGTGCGGATACGGTCAGCCTTGTTCATGCCGAACGTCATGCCGAAGAGGGAGTCATAGTCATAGTTGTTGAGGTCGGCGGTGGCATCAGCACGGTTGAGGAACTTGCCGGAATCCCATGAGGAATACATCATCTGGTTGTTTTTCAGGCTCTCGATTGCCATCTTCTTGATATCCTCGATGGGGAGGTTCAGATATGTCCAGTTGCGTCCGTCGTAGGTGTGGCGGTCATAGTCGATCTCATATACCTTGTAGTATTCGCGGCTCGGATCATTCATAAACATAACATAGTCGTTTTTCAGATCGTTGCCTGCAAACTCTTTATAGAACTCCTGCGGAGTGTAGGTCTTACGGCTCACAACGTTGCCGTTCTTATCCTTGCGCGTCCATGTGAACTCTGTGGGAGGAACGCCGAGAGTCAGGGCGAGCATACGGTAGACACCCTGAAGCATCACCTCTTTCTCTTTCAGAAGGGTCTTCTCGTTGGCACCGTCGGCAGCCATGCGGCGAAGTTTCAGACCATCCTCACGCAGACGGCGTGAGAGCATACGGCGGAGCTTCGACGTGTTGGAGCTTGTGTAGGTCTCCACCATCACGCTTTTCGGCACTATGCCATATTTCGAGAGGTTGTCGGCGATACCGGTGAACTGTCCGCCATCCTGTATCGGGTGAGCGAAGAGCCATTCCACAGTGCGGCTCTCTTCCGGCTCCTTGGCTGTGTCGATCATAGCCTGAAGAAAGAGGTTGGCTTTCTCGAGCTGGTCGTAGAAGAAGTTGTAGTTTTCAGAAAATTCGATCATCGGCATGTCATGTTCTGCCATGATCTGCGAGCGGAGGAAGTTGAGACCGGTGAAGAGCCAGCAGCGGCCGGATGATTTCTGGTTGGTGATACCCTTGCTCTTGACGCGATACGTGAAGTTGTCGTCAAGATTGTTCTTGGCGTCGGCACCTATTGCGAGAATGTCGATGTCGGTGCCGCGCAATGCGTTGGAGATAGCCTTGTCGTTGGCATCATTCTTGTATGATTCACGGAGACGCGACATCATCGCATCGTCGATACCACCTTTAGGTGATACGCAGAAGCCGGTGGCGGCTACAGTGCATAGCAATGTGGAAAAAATCAGTTTCTTCATATTAGTAAGGTTAGATATCGCAAAATTAACAAATTAAAATAAATATGCAAAATCAATTCCTGATTACGCGCATAAAATGGCTGGTAAAATATGAGATAAATTAAAAATTATCAGAAGTCTCAGTGGTCTAAGAAGTCTAAGAGGTCTCAGTGGTTAAATTTTATTGTTGCGGTTGATTGGAGAGGTGTATGGCTGTGAGGAGGCGTAGGGGAGTGCCTGAATCGCGTCGCCAAGAGGGGTATTGGGTGGTGTGGCAGGTGCAGATGCCGCAGTCGGATATATGGGAGGGGTGTATGCCAAGTTTTGTCATTATGATTCTGTTGGCAAGTGGAAGGTCGATGTGCGGACGGTCGGGATTTCTGAATCGGTCGCTTCTGATGACGGCTTCTCCCAGACCTTCGTCCTGAAAGCGTATGGCAAGTTCTTCGCTCACTTCGTAGCAGTCGCCGCATACACATGGTCCGATGGCAGCACGTATTTTTTGTGGTTCGGCACCCATCTCTGTCATGACGCGGATTGCGTTGCCTATAATCCTGCCTACTGTTCCTTTCCATCCGGCATGGACGGCGGCAACGGCGCGAATGTCGGGGGCATGGAGAAGGATGGGCACGCAGTCGGCTGTGCGCACGGCGAGAGCGATGTCATGACGACGGGTGACGAGGGCATCTGTGTCGGGATAGCTTTGCGCCGTATCTGTGACGACAGCTACGTTTGCCGTGTGTGTCTGACGGGGTGTGACGATAGCCAGACAACCGGCTGGCACCACTGCATTCTCGACAGTCGGGAATACGATTCCGACGGCACCCTTCCCGACATCCAATCCGATCAAAAATTCCGACATCTCCATTGCGTTCATATCGTTTGTTTCCATATCATTCATACTAAATATAGGCGACTTCTATGATTGTTGATTCTTATTCGTTACGTCTACTGTCACATACATTTGATTGCGGTGTGTTGGATTCTCCGGCTCTGTCATCTTCAACAATCCTGCATCAATCATGGGAGTAACATATACCATCATAAGATTTCCCCTATCTTTCAATCCTAAATGTTGTAAAATTTCAAATAACGATTTTGGCGCAACGCAGAATTCTAAGATTTGTTTTTTTCTCAAATCCTGTTTGTTGGTTTTTCTTGTTGGTTTTTCTTGTTGGTTTTTCTTGTTGGTTTTTCTTGTTGGTTTTTCTTGTTGGTTTTTCTTTGTCATTTGCATTGTTAACATCACATAGTCCGGACGTGTTGTCTCTACTACAGTAGGGAGAGGTAGGCCTAAGTATTGCCAACCGCTTATAATTTTATCCACACCGCTACCGGCTTTCTCTGCGCGTCCCAGTCGCATGAACATTTTTTGCAAAATCGGGTTGCGGCAAATACTGCGTCCTCCTTTGAAATATTGCTGCTTGGATACAAGCATCATACCCGGATTCATAAAGACAAGGTTCTCATCAGTGCGCTCCACAATTATATGGCCTTGAGCATTCACATCTTGATGTATGATACAGTTGATGAGAGCTTCCCTTATGGCATCGTGGGCAGGCGTTTCTTCTTGACGTACACCATCTTTCATCATGAAGGGGCGGGGCAACGATTGTATAAGTCGATTGTATACCCTTACATAGAATTGATAAAGGTTGGCTTCCCACATGCCATCCGGATATATGCGGTTTGTCCATCTCACATCGGGATTATCGATAGCAATTTTTTCTCGATAATCTACAAAATACATAGGGTCGCCTGAATTATTGATGATACTGTCGTATTTTCCGAACATTAGAATTCCTGCTAAGGTGAAACCTTCTTTCCCTGTTTCATATTCTGTAGCGTATCCACCTAATTTTTTCAAGAAATCAATATCACTTATGCCTACCCAAGGATGAGAGGGTTGCAAACTGGCAAATGTTTGCCGATATTGATGTAGGGATTCTATATCGATATCCCTTTCAAGATCAAATCCTACAAGGATCCGCCCATCCTGAGGATGACGGTCATGTTCTGCATCCGCAAACATACGTCTTACTTCTGCATCAGTACATAAATAATCTCCCTCATGATTTCTCCGGTAGGTATTCCCAAATGGGTTGGAACTGATATATACCGGACGAAGTTCATAGCTTGCACGAGGAATATCAAATATTAGGATATATGAATCATCAATTTGTTCAATTCTTACATCAGATTCGCGAGGTAGGCAAATACTTATCTTGCCTTTGTTATGTGCGCAATCCCAAAAGTTCTTTTTATAACGAATAATGGTTTCTTTTGTAAGTCCATCAAATAAAAATTGATTATTTTTTTCTACTACCCCCAAAACAATTGTACCGCCATTTGTATTTGCAAAAGCAGAATAGCTTTCCCAAAAACTACCGGGAAATCCCCCACGTGCTGATTTGAACTCAACTTCTGAAGATTCTCCTTGATTTATCAATGTCCTGATTCTTTTATCTATTTCAGATGTATGGTCTACCATAATTGATTATATTTAATGAGGTAACAATTGTCTGGGTTCCGGACGGTTGTTGATTCATGTGAAGTATAGGCGACTTCAATATGTCTATCTTGATGTATGAAGATTTTCGTTATTTATAGCATTTAGAGCGTTTTGATCTAATATGCCGTTTTCCCATAAGCGATCAGTTTCTTCGTCTATTTTAGACAGGAAGTGCCGAGTCAACACATCTTTTTGCATGGGAGTTATTGCGTTTGATTCCATATTAATTTTATAAGTAGGTGCCAGATATCTGATATAGATTATCTGACACCTACTTATTGATAACAGATTAATTTTATAAATTATTATAGAATTAACGTATTTTGTGGTGTTTCTTCTCGCGGTTGCGCCAGAGTGCCGACATCTCTTCGAGCGTCTTGCCCTTGGTCTCGGGCACAAGGGCGTAGACGAACCATGCAGCAAGGATACAGATCGCACCGTAGAGGGCGTAGACGAAGACGTGTCCGAAACTCTCACCCATGTCGCCTGCACGCATGTTGTACATCGGCACGAACGTGGACGACACGATGAAGTTGAAGATCCATTGGAATGCAACGGCTATTGCCACAGCCGCACTGCGGATCGTGTTGGGGAATATCTCGGAGATGAGCACCCAGCAGATCGGTCCCCATGAGAACATGAAGGCGGCTGAGTAGACCATGATGGAGATGACGGGCATGAGGGGATGCACCTCAACAATATTGGAGATTGCCACGCCGAATGCACCTATTGCCATGCCGAACGAACCCCATATAAGCAGTGGCTTACGTCCTAATTTCTCTACCGTGAATACTGCCACGAGGGTGAAGAGGATGTTGACCACGCCCATTATGACTGTCTGCACCATCGGATTCCCCATGCCCATGGAGTCGAAGATACGCGGGGCATAGTAGAGCACGGCGTTGATACCGACTGCCTGCTGGAAGACGGATAGCATAACGCCGACGAAGATGACCATGACGCCAAAGGAGAAGAGTCGTTCGCTCTTGACGGTGACGGTATTCTTGATCTCATGGAGTATCTCCTTGGCTTTGGAGCCGTTGATCTTGGTAAGCACGTATAAAGCCTTGGTATCCTTGCCGGTCAGCGCGAGATAACGGGGCGACTCAGGGACGAAGCATACGAGGATGGTGAATGCCAACGCCACGAATCCTTCCGAACCGAACATGTAGCGCCAGCCTGTCTGTATCGTCCACGGATCAGAGGAGGGATGCACGGCATATAGGGTCTCGCCGATGCGTTCAATCACTGGGTTGGTGTGATCACCGAGTATCAGGAAGTTGACGAAATAGACCACGAGCTGACCGAATATGATGGCAAACTGGTTCCACGACACGAGTGTGCCTCGAATGTTGGATGGTGCTACCTCGGCTATATACATCGGGCATATAGCTGAGGCAAGACCTACGCCGATACCGCCTATGATACGGTATACGTTGAAGGCAACCAGGAGTGAGAGCGATGGCTGTCCGTAGTCAAAGAAGAAAAATTCCGGATTATAGGAGCCTAATGCGGATAGGAAGAAGAGCACTCCGGCGATGGCGAGTGATTTCTTTCGTCCGAGACGTGAGGCGAGCAGACCGGAAATCGCGCTGCCCAAAATGCAGCCTATCAATGCGCTGGAGGAGGTGAGACCATGTATCATGTCGGTATAGACGAAATCGGGTGCTCCAAGGAAGAATGCCTGAAGACCTTTTTCTGCACCGGAAATCACGGCGGTGTCGTAGCCGAACAGCAACCCACCGAGCACTGCCACGCAGACAATGCTGTAGAGATATAGCTTGCTGCCGTTGTCTTGAGTATTCATATATTATGTGTTAAGTTTGTAGGTTATGGTTTATGGGTTATAGTTTATAGTTTTATAGTTTATTTAAGTTTAATGTTTATATGGTTTATGATCATTAAATTTTGTATAATGAAAAGATTCGTGGATTTTCGTGAATCTTAAACCTTAAACTATAAACTTTAAACCACTGAAGTGCAGCTTGCGAAACTTCAGTAGTTTATGGTTTATGAGTTAAGGGATAGGGATGGTGTAAATATAAAAAATCCGGCTCCCGGTATGGGAAGCCGGATTTTTTTTATCTGTCGGAACGACTGGTTATCAGAACATTGATTTTACCTGATTGTAGACATTCTCAGCAGTGAATCCGAGTTTTTCGTCAAGCACTTTGTAAGGCGCGGAGAAACCGAATGACTCAAGTCCCCATATCTTGCCGTCGGTGCCTACGAGACCGAGAAGGTTGACAGGGAGACCCGCGGTGAGACCGAATTTCTTCACGTTGCGCGGAAGCACCTCTTCCTGATATGCTGACGGCTGGGTGCGGAAGAGTCCTTCTGACGGAACTGACACCACGCGCACTTTCAAACCATCTTCGCGGAGTTTCTTAGCTCCGTCTACGAGTGTGGATACCTCAGAACCGGTAGCTACGAGCACCACGTCAGGGTTCTCGTCGGAACCTGCCACGATGTAGCCACCCTTGGCTGCCTGGCTATAGTCATTGCCGGCAGGGAGGTTATTGATGTTCTGGCGAGAAAGGATGAGGGCGGTCGGTGTGTAGACGTTCTCCATAGCGAGCTTCCATGCCTCTGTGGTCTCTTCGGCGTCAGCCGGACGGAGCACGAGCACTGAGTTGCGTCCGTGATGGTTCTTGAGTTTCTCCATGAGGCGGATCTGTGCCTCCTGCTCTACGGGCTCATGAGTGGGTCCATCCTCACCCACACGGAATGCATCGTGCGTCCAGATGAATTTCACGGGGAGCTCCATGAGGGCTGCCATACGTACTGCTGGCTTCATATAGTCGGAGAAGACGAAGAATGTGGCGCACGCTGCGATGACGCCTCCGTGGAGTGCCATGCCTATGCAGCAGCATGCCATGGTGAGCTCTGCCACACCTGCCTGAAGGAATGCGCCGGAGAAGTCGCATTTGGTGAATGCCTTAGTCTCCTTGAGGAAGGAGATAGTCTTGTCAGATTCGGAAAGGTCGGCAGAAGAGCAGATCATGTTGGGCACCTGCTGTGCGAGCTGTGCGAGAACTGCGCCTGAAGCGTTACGGGTGGCATCGTTCTCTTTCTGCTGCACCTTGCTCCAGTCGATTTCGGGAGCCTTGTTCTCAAACCATGCGGCCACTTCGGCAGCTTTCTCGTGGTTGGCGTCAGCCCATGCGTTCTCCTCGGCACGGCGTTCTGCAACGATCCCTTCAAGTGCTTTGGCACGGTCAGCGTAAAGCTCCTTAACCTCGTCGAAGATCACGAATGGCTCATCGGGGTTGCCACCGAGGTTTGCCACTGTGTTGCGGAAGGCATCGCCACCGAGCGGTGCGCCGTGGGTCTTGCAGTTATGCTCATAAGAGGTGTTGTCTGCCTTACGGGCACCCTTGCCCATGATTGTCTTGCCAATGATGAGGGTAGGACGCTCGGTCTCTGCCTTTGCAGCGTCAAGAGCCTTGCGGATCTCATCGACGTCATTACCGTTGATCTCCATTACGTTCCATCCCCATGCACGATATTTCATGGCAGTGTCTTCGTTTGACACTTCATTGCACTCTGTGGAGAGCTGGATATCGTTTGAGTCGTAGAACATCACGAGGTTGTCAAGACCGAGATGACCGGCTATACGGCCTGCGCCCTGAGAAATCTCCTCCTGGATGCCACCGTCAGAGATGTAGGCATAGATGGTCTCTTTTGCGAAGCCGGGGTTGCCTGTACGAGCGGCAAGGAATTTGGCTGCGATGGCAGCACCTACGGCGAACGTGTGTCCCTGTCCGAGAGGACCGGATGTGTTCTCTATGCCACGTGCGATGTCAAATTCAGGATGACCTGTAGTGGGGCTACCCCACTGGCGGAGCTGTTTGAGCTCATCTATGGAGTATTTGCCGATGAGGGCAAGCTGTGCATAGAGCATTGGAGCCATGTGGCCCGGATCAAGGAAGAAGCGGTCGCGGGCGTTCCATGTCGGATCTGAAGGATCAAACACGAGGTATTCGCTGAAAAGCACATTGATGAAGTCGGCGCCACCCATGGCACCACCGGGATGACCGGATTTTGCTTTTTCTACCATTGCGGCAGCCAGGATACGGATATTGTCGGCTGCGCGGTTTAGAATTTCATTTTTCATAAACTTATAATTTCATGATGATGATTTCAAAGATGCAGGAGAGATTGATTCGCACTGCAAAGATAATAACTTTGGATTAATAACAGGTTAAGATTTGTATCAATTACGTTTAAATTTTTATAAATTGGGATAAAAAGGTGGATATTTGCAATAAAAAAAGTGCCATAACAGATAGGACACTTTCAAATTTGAATCAATAATATTTCTATTTGTATAATCCGGGGATAATTATGCCCTGTGAGAGAAGATTCAGAGCCATGCGTTCTGACGCGCCCTGACGGCAATTGAATTGCTGAGAATTTTTATGAATTCCTGCATTGAGCGTTTCCGGTAGGAGTCGTTTAGAACGTGTACGCATCCGTCCATCTCGCAACGTTCGCCGAGGAGCGGGATTGCTGTTATGCCCGATTCATTCATGACGGTGGCCTCCGCCAGCACCGACACGAGCTTTGCCTGACGCAGAAGTTTCAGTAGGATGTTCACCTCGTTTAGCTCAATCTTCACGTTGAGTTCCGCCATGCGCTCCCCTGCCATACGCTCAAGCGCGTTGCGTGCCTGGAGTCCGCGGGAGGGGAGGGCTATGTCGTAGCGTCGGAGCATATCTATCGTCACCCCTTTCTCCGCAGCGAGAGGATGGGAGTCGGGCACAATTACGGCAAGGAAGTTCTGGAAAAGATAGTGTGACTCTACACCCGGAATAGGCTCATTCGGCTTGAAGGCAAGCACAAAGTCGAGGTCGCGGCTTACGAGCAGCTCCATAAGCTCCGACATGGGTTTGTAGAGAATGTTGAGCTTCACTTTCGGAAACTCCTTCATGAAGGTCAGGAGAGATTCAGTTAGGATCGGGCTGAAAGAATATGTCACTCCGATGTTGAGTGTGCCGCAAAGCCCCTTGTCGAGGTCGCGTATGCGTTGCTCGCATAGTTCTGCATCGAGGAGAGTGCGTCTGGCGTATGGCAATAGCTCCTCTCCCGCCTCTGTCAGCGCGACACTGTGGCTCGTGCGGTTTAGAAGCTGCGTGTCGAGCGAGTCTTCAAGTTGCCTTATCTGTTGGGATAGGGTGCTCTGGGTTATGAAGAGCGATCTTGCCGCCTCTGAAAAATTAAGTGTCTCGGCTACTTTTACGAAATATCGGAGTTGTCGGAGTTCCATTGGTCATCGGGTGGCGGTGAACGCCCTGTTTTTGAAAATGAAAATGGGTATGGTGGCGCATATCACCATAGCGAGAATTATAGAGAGGGTTATGAACCCGTTTTGCGCGAATTGGTAGAAATAATAGTTAAAGGATTCTTGCGAAGTGCCCATGATGCACATGACTGCGCCGCCGAACGATTTGTAGGCATATATGCCCGGAATCATGGGGAGGAGAGCCGGGAAGAGGTATGCCTCTGCCGGAGTCTTTGCCCAAGGGGATACGAATACGGCAAGCGACCCGATGATGAGTGCTGCCAGGGCTGTGGCGGGAAGTATATGGAGGGCGGCTTCCGGCTGCATGAGCAGGAAACGGGAGGAGTGTCCGATGGCGGCGATTATGCCGCAAAGAAGGTAGGCACGGCGTGGTATGCGGCTTATGGCCCCAAACCCGATTGCGGCTATTGCCGCGAGCAATGCGTCTTTAAGAATATCGAGGATCATAGGGGTGATTTTTGTCAGAACATGTCTACATTCATGAGCCTCATACCCAGGCATAGTCCGAGTGAGAGGCATCCGGTCAGCACGATGGCGTCGATAAACCGGCATACCGAGCAGATATAGTGGCGATACAGCAGATCGTTGAAGGAGTTGAGGAAGGGTATTCCCGGCACGAGGTAGAGCACGCTGGTGCCTATCGCGACGGCGGGAGTGTTACCCGCCGGGAAAAGGAAATCGGCTGCCCCGACTACCGACGATACGAACGCGCAGATGAAGAATACGAAGCGTGAGTCGAAATGGCGTTTCAGCAGTACCTGCTTCAGGTTGAATCCTAACGCTGTGGCGACAAACACGATCACTATGGCTGAGAGATCGCCACCGAATATGCCGCAGAAGGCTGCGTTGGCGAGCGAGGCGAGAAGGAGAGTCTGCCAGGGATTCTCTTTGTCGGAGGTAGCTATCCGTAGGAATCGTTCTCTTGCCTCATCCAGCGACAGATGACTGTCTGCAACCGTCCAGCTCAGTTCGCTCAGTCGGGTGTTGAGCGAGAAACTGATTGGGGCGGGGGCTACAGATGCTGTTGATGTGTAGCGGTCGTCCGACTTCGGATTCCATACCGTCAGATGGACGTGGCGCGGCATTATGGTCAATTCCACTCTCTTACCGAATACCTCTGCCATTCGGTTGATGTTCTTCTCTATGCGGATGCAGGTCGCTCCACTGCCGAGGAGGGTGGATGCGTAGTCAGCTAAAAAGAGACACACCTCTTTCGATGCGAGGTGCGCGTTTTCCGAGTTGCCTGACGGAATAGCGTCCTCGCTTGCAAGGGGTATGGTCGGGTCGTTAATCGTCGATATCGTCATAGTCATCTTTAATAACTGCTGATGTCGGATCGCCGGCTATGAAAAATTCTTCACGTTCTTTCCCTATTTCCAATAGCTTTAACCGGTGACCATCTTTCTTTTTCCGGGTGGCGTCCATACGTTCGTCTGCCATCCTTATCAAAATCAACGCGAGGAGAAATGCGGATACGAATATCCAGATGAGAATTGTAGTGTTCATAACTTGCAGCTTTTTTTTATGCTGCAAAGTTAACGCTTCAGAAAGCCTTTTTGAGGAGCTTTTTTATAGATTATTTCAATAGCAGCTATCATGCGTTTTGCGATAGCTGCTATTGAATTTATCTATATTGCGGTGGGTGCCATCTTGACGTTCATCACGTGAAGTTCACTCCACGTTTACCTTCAGTGCATCGTATGCGCGTGATGCTTTCTCGCGTGCAGCCTCCACTGTGTCGGCTGTGGCAAGGATTACGCCCATGCGGCGGTGTCCGTGCACTTCCGGCTTGCCGAAGATGCGGATCTGAGTGCTCGGTTCGGCAAGGACATTCTCCAGGTTGTCAAATTCCACGCAATTGCTGTCGCCTTCCACTACTATTGCACGAGATGCAGACGGACCGTAGAATCTGATTGTCGGCACCGGCAGACCGAGGAGCGCACGCACGTGAAGTGCGAACTCTGAGAGATCCTGAGAGATCATTGTCACCATACCGGTGTCGTGCGGACGCGGGGAGACTTCGCTGAAGATCACTTTATCGCCTTTGATGAATAGCTCCACACCGAATATGCCGTATCCACCGAGGGCATCGGTCACTTTCTTTGCAATCTCTTTTGCTGATTCGATTGCAGCGGTAGCCATGGGTTGGGGTTGCCAGGAATAGCGGTAGTCGCCGTCCACCTGTATGTGTCCTACCGGTTCGCAGTAGGTGGTGCCTGAGATGCTTCTTACTGTAAGAAGTGTGATTTCGAAATCGAAGTCAACGAAACCTTCCACGATTACACGTCCTGCGCCTGCACGACCACCCTCCTGAGCCTCTTTCCAGGCGTGGTCAATCTGAGAAGCATCCTTGATGACGCTCTGACCGTGGCCTGACGATGACATTACGGGTTTCACCACGCAAGGTATACCGATCTCCTTAACCGCCTCTTCAAATTCCTCACGTGAGGAGGCGAAGCGGTAGGGCGATGTGGGTATGCCGAGTTCTTCGGCAGCCAGACGGCGTATCCCTTCACGGTTCATTGTGAGCCAAGCTGCGCGGGCGGTGGGGGTTACGTTGAAGCCCTCTTTCTCCAGTTCGACGAGGGTAGGAGTTGCGATCGCCTCGATTTCCGGAATGATATGGTCGGGACGTTCGAGTTCGACGATACGGCGTAGTTCTTCACCGTCAAGCATATTGAATACGTAGGATTTGTGAGCCACCTGCATGGCGGGGGCATCGGGATATTTGTCGCATGCCACCACTTCCACGCCGAGGCGTTGCAATTCAAGGGCGACTTCCTTACCGAGTTCGCCGCTCCCAAGGAGAAGAGCTTTACGACCTTTTGAGGTCTTTACACTGCCGATTTTTGCCATTTCTAAGAATATGTTTACAATTCTATGCAAAATTACAAAAAAATGTGCAAATCGCCACTAAAAAGGTCTATCCTTACCTCAAAATCCCTAAAATCTCCAAATCCCGTTTATTGCAATTCTCTCACAGGTCTTTGATAATCCAACTGTCAAGACTCCGTGTGTGGCTTGAAAAGTTGGCTCCTATGCCGATGATTCTCCTGCCGTCTGCCTTGAATGGTATTGGGTAATGATTCCGAGTGATTTGATTTATAGCCTCTTCTGCCGACTTGTCAATCTTAAATTCAAACAGATAAATGTAGTTATCGGTTGTTATGACGAGATCAATCCGTCCTGATGAGGTCTGGTATTCTATACGTGTGTAGAATCCAAGTAATTTCGCAAGAATAAAGACCACATCCTGATAGTGTTGTTCAAGATGCTTCAGATCAAACGAGTCATATTGGAAATCAGAGAACAGGCTTTGCAGGCGAACCATGAAACTCTCTACATCCCCTTTCTCAATCTCTTTTACAAAGCGTATAATCTCAAATTCTGTTTTCTGCGAAGGGATAGGGGTGTAGAGTGGCATTAATTGATTCAGAAAACCGGATTCTACCTCTTTGTTGGGGAAATCGAGTGTGACGGTGTTGAGGCGGGTGTCATGACTTTTTATTGTGAGATAGCCGCTTTGGTAAAGCACCGGAACAATGTCGGTGAGTTCCAAAGACACATCGGTAAGTTGTGAGGTTGTTGTCTCATAGTCCGTCAGTTCTTGCAGAGGAAACTTATTGAATTTAATGAGCCTAACCAAGAAAGAGGGCGTGCCGGTCTTAAACCAATAATTATCAAAACTCTCGTCAGAGATGGATTTGAGCACACTGAATGGATTATAGATTTC
This sequence comes from Lepagella muris, assembly GCF_004793975.1. NCBI lineage: Bacteria > Pseudomonadati > Bacteroidota > Bacteroidia > Bacteroidales > Muribaculaceae > Lepagella > Lepagella muris. The sequence goes on along the minus strand of NZ_SRYB01000010.1, from coordinate 67,245 downwards.
CGTTGTGTCGGTGGGGGAGAAGCGATAGCCATCATAATTCTCTTTAAGAAGATTATAAATCTCCTCTTTTGTTGTATTGAGTGATGCGGCAAAATCTTCAATCCCCTTGTCGAAATATTTGTGCAGTTCTTCAGCTGTGATACCGCAGATGCCGCTGTATTTCTTGTTAAGCGAGATATCATTAAGATTGTTGAGATCGCTGAAGATGCTTAGTTGACCGAATCTTGTCACTCCGGTCAGCATGGCGAATTTGATATGTCGGTCCTGACTCTTCAGATTGCTATAGAATGAGCGGAGAATATTGCGGCATTTTTCTTGCAATGTTGGATTCCCGACAGTCTCTAAGGTAGGTTTATCGTATTCGTCAACAAGAATCACTACCTGATTGCCGGTCTGTTGATGCGCTTGGATAATAATCTCCTTAAATCTGAGGCTATAGGGTATATCATGGTTTGTAGGTATGTCATATTCATTCTCCCATCGTAAAAGAAAATCCTCAATAAATGAGGGCAGACGGTCGTGCGAATCAATTGTGCAACCCGACAGATCAAGATGCAGTACGGGATATTTGTCCCAAGTATGGTCATGTTTGGATATTGCGAGTCCGTTGAAAAATTCACGATTCCCTTTGAAATACTCCTCAATGGTGGATAGCAGCAATGATTTGCCGAACCGGCGCGGGCGGCTGAGAAAGTAATATTTCCCTTCCGCAATGAGCCTATATATATATTCGGTTTTGTCAATATATATGTATCCTCCTTCTCTTATTTCTGAAAAGGATTGTATCCCGATGGGGTATCGTAAATTTGACATGATTCAAATATTTTATGATTCCTGCAAAATTCATTGAAGTTTAGACAACTCCCGTAGTATTTCTGCAAAGATAATTAAACTTTTATGTATTTGGATTACATTTTATAAAAATATCATGAAATTCTTGCCAATGGATTGAGTTTAATTGAAATATAATGAAGTTTAGACAACTTCTTATAAGAGAAAGGTCCCGCATGGGGCGAGACCTTTGAAACAAACCTTATTTTGATTATTTGAAACAATCCTTATCTTGACGATTATTTAGCGGAGTGCGGGATTCGCCACGCTCTTGAAGCGGGTAGTGCGTTCCGGATTCACGTTCATCTTTTCAAGCACTGCGGGGATTGACTCGTAGCAGGCGTTGAACGTGTTGAGTATCTCGTTGAGTTGGGCGGGACGGTAGGTGATGTCAAGCGGTGTGCGCTCCAGAATACCCATATCGTCGCTCAAAACCACCCCGGCATCATTACGGCGAAGGTCACTGACTGCCTTGCCAGCCCTGCGCATACGTCCAGCAGCACCGTCAGTGCCGACTGTCTGCGCATCAGAGGAATAGGCTATCTGAATATCAGCACCCTTTGCCGTGCTGATCTCTCCAAGATTAACTATGAGGGAAAGATCGTTGCCGTCATAGATGAAATCTGTCTTCTTGCCGTTGACTGTCACCGCTGTCGGCACAGCCGATGAGATGACTTTCACTGAATATTTCCTTTCCGACGGCTTATCGGCATAGCTGCCGACTGCCGGGGAGATCTTCACGTCGAGAGTATTGCCCGTGCGCTGATAGCCGAGGGTAGTGGTGGCGTTCTGCGACACGTAGTTCTGATCGTCGCCGTTATCCTCATACATGACGAAACTGCCTGAATTGCTTCCCGGATAGATATTTACCTGTATAGGTTCGGCATTATTGTTGAGGTTCTGCGGATTAGCGGGATAGGAGGGGAGTATGGAGCCGGCCTTTATATAGATAGGATACTCATCGAGCGAGAAATAGCGTTCGATGTTCTGTCCGCCGTTGAGAAGAGTGCCGGTGTGAAGTTCCCACCAGTCGTTGCCTTCCGGCAACCATACGTTGTGGCTTGAAGACTCTCCCGACATGGGGTTGGTGATAGGAGAGACGAGGATATTGTCGCCAAACATGTAGTCGTTCTTCCTGTCGTAAGCAGCTGATGCTGTCGGATAGTCGTAATACATCGGTCGGCAGAGTGATATTCCGTCGTCATAGCATTTGCGTGCCATCGTATAGATGTAGGGCACCATCTCGTAGCGTTGCTTTATGGTCTTCACCAATACGTCCATATCATCGTGAGAAAATACCCACGGCTCCTTATTGAGGGTGGAACTTTTTGTGGAGTGGGTACGCATGACCGGACTGAGTGCGCCGAACTGCATCCAGCGGATATACATCTCCGGGATAATCTCTCCTGACTGATGACCACCGAGATCATGGCTCCAGTAGCCATATAGCACATTGGATGCTGTTGAGTTGAAATATGGCTGATAGTCGAGCGATTCCCAAGTGATGTGGGAGTCGCCGGAGAAACCTATCTGATAACGATGGTTGCCGAGTCCGCCCCATCTGTGATAGAGCATCGGACGTTTCTTTGAATTGCGTTCCATGTCGGTGAAGAAGCAATAGTTGAGCCACCACGTATTGTTTAGCCCTGCCACCGCCTTATCTTCAGGCCACTGTTGCCAGTCGAGCCACCAGAAGTCCACGCCATCCTTCTCGTAGGGATGGAACACACGGTTGAACATTGAGTTCATGAATTTCTTGTCGCTTGCAAGCCATTCCACGGTCTTCTTGGAGGCGGGGTCGATGCCCATGTCTTTTGCCACGTCGGCATACTGCGTCTCGTATGCTGCCACGCCATCGGCGGGATGAAGATTGAGTGTCACTTTCAGGTCATTATCCTTTATATGGTTAAGGAGTTTGCGATAGTCGGGAAACAGACGGTCGTTCCATGTATATCCGGTCCACCCGCCGCGTCCCTCATCGGTGTTGTGCCAATCCATGTCAATCACGAGCACGTCGAGAGGAATATTATAGTTTTGGAAAGACTTGATGAGGTTTCTCAGTTCCGCATCACTATAGGCATAATATCGGCTCCACCAGTATCCGAAGGCATAGCGGGGAGGGAGGGGCACCTTGCCGGAGAGGATGGTGAAATCCTTCAGTGCCTTCTTGTAGTTGTCGCCGTATGCGAGAAAATACCAGTCCTGGGAGTCTGAATTGTCAGAGCGTTTCTTAACCCAAGCCCAATCCGAGTCGTCGAAAAGGAAATTGGAGGAATCGTCAATGAGCGTCCAACCGTCGGTAGCCAATAGACCGTCAGGCATAGGCACCTCGTCGCGTCCGTCAAACTTGCTGCCGTTCATGCGGTCGAGAGTACGGAGCGTGCCGCCGAGATTCCCTTTCTGGCTATCGCCGGGCTTCCAGATGAAAGCCGGGGTGACACCCCTCATGGAGGAGATCTTAAGATTATTCTTGTCGAAGGCACCGGTCTTCTTATATTCGATTTTCATGATGCCGGTAGAGATTGTCACCATGTTTTTCTTGTCTTTCACGGAATATTTCACTTCCGGATAATCACGGTTGACAGCCACAAAGGATGGGTCATCGACAAAATTTCCCGAGGGGGAATACTCAAGTCGTGCCAGCCCGTCAGTGACGAGCGTTATGCGCACATTCTTATCCTTATACGCGACATTATCAGATGCGTCAGCGACAAAGATACACATCAGCGAACATATCGCTGAAATGATTAAAATAGAAATCCGATTCATAAAGAGAAGATATGTATGGAAAATATGGTTATAATTGGGTTATAGGTTATTCATGTGAACACAAAGGTAGTAAACAAACTCCGATTATGAAAATGTTATTTATAAAAAAATGTGTTATATTTGCAGAGAAATTGGTAAACATAGGAATTTAAGTTGTCTTGGCTTGTGAGGTTTGGACAACTTGTTATAATTTGTGATATGAAATTTAGGTTTGCAGGAATGGTGGCATTCATGCTGGGGAATGCTGTGGCTATGGCTGTCGAGCCGGTAGTGCTTGCCGACCCGACTGTCTTAGTGGATGGTAAAACTTATTATCTGTATGGCACGTCAGGTGTGGACTCGAATCTCGGATTCCCTTATTGTAAGTCGGAGAATCTGTCTGATTGGAAGGATAGTTATCGTCTTGCGTTGGCGAGAATAGATGGCAATATTTTCGGCACGAAATGGTTCTGGGCTCCGCAGGTGTTTAAGCATGACGGGAAGTATTATATGTTCTATACCGCCAATGAGCGGATTGCGTATGCTATGGCGGATTCTCCTGCCGGACCGTTTACCGGCGGCGGTGAGATTGTGTCAGACATAAATCAGATAGATCCGTTCGTGTTTTTTGATGACGACGGTTCTGCCATACTCTATCATGTGCGCCTTGACAGGGGCAACAGGATATATGCCGTGCGTCTTTCTCCCGACTTGTCGAGGATGCAGGGGAAACCGGTGGAATGTATATCTGCCGTATTGCCGTGGGAGAATACGGCGTCGTCTGAATGGGGTGTGACGGAGGGCCCCACCGTGATAAAACGTGGGGATGAATACGTGATGTTCTACAGTGCTAATGATTTCCGTAATCCGGATTATGCCGTGGGTATCGCCACTGCCTCCTCACCGTTCGGTCCGTGGCACAAGCGTCCAGCCCCGATAATCCACCGCTCGAATATCGGAAGGAACGGCACGGGACACGGCGACCTGTTTACCGATAAGGATGGCAATCTCTGCTATGTCTTCCATGTGCATAACACTGACGAGGAGGTTTCTCCACGTCGCACCATGATCGTGAATCTTGACAAGGAGACGCTTACCCCTATCGTTGAGACACTGCGTGAACTGACCATCAACTGAAAAACGTTATCAACTACGTCACATTTAATTTACGCCCCATTTCAATTGACTAAGAGATGGGGCGTATTAGTTCGATTGCCTCTTTACCGGTCATAGTCTCAATATCAAGACGTAAAATCTTGACATGGCTGATGCATTTGTTTATTTCAGATGAGCTGTCAATACCCGGAGAATATTTGTCGCACAATAGCAGAAGTCCTTTCATGATTTCAGAGTCATCATCAACGACTTTAATCCTTCCATTCACAATGACGCTTCTGAAATAGGATGTAAATTCTTCCGGCACAATTTTGTCTTGTGCGACCACACAGAATGAACACCTTGACTCGTGATTGATGCAATCGATCTTGTGTCCCGTCACGGCACTGTGAAAATAGATTGAGCTATTTCCGTCGTATGCGAAGCTCAACGGTACTCCGTATGGTGAGCCATCTGCATTAGTGAGAGATAAGATTCCATTTGTGGATGCACAAAGAATTTTCTTTGATGCCTCATCAGAGATTTGCTGTTTGAAACGACGCATTCTATAGTCCATAAGTACAAATGAAATTTTAGAAATCAGTTTATAATTTGAATATCATTAAGCTGCTGATACAGCTTTCAGTCCCACGATTGAAAGTATGAGTGTGGATATAAAGAAAATACGCGCGAATGTAGCGGGTTCTTTGAAGAAAATTATACCGATTAGGACGGTTCCCACCGCACCTATCCCTGTCCATACCGGATATGCCGTACCCAACGGGATAGACTGGGTGGCTTTTGCAAGCAATCCCATGCTCAAAACTGTAAAGAGAAGAAAACCTGCCATCCAAGCCAAGTACTCGATCCCTGACACATCCTTTGCTCGTCCGAGGCAATATGTGAAGCCCACTTCACACAGCCCGGCAATAATAAGAATAATCCAATTCATAAGTAAATGTAATCCTATTGAGGGCTGCAGCAAAAACCGGCGTCTCCTTCCAAGGAGTTTATCCGTTGCAAAGTTACAAAAATAATCCGAATTCCTCCCAACAAATATGCAGTTAACACATGTTTTGAAATTCCTCAACTACAAGATTTGTGAGTCCTAAACAGGAAAATTCAAATATTTCATCTATGAGTGAAATGTTTTATGTAACTTTGCGTTATAGAATAAAGATATTTAAGAGTATGAGTGAAGTCGAATTATACCTTATCCAAGATGGAGATAACTGCACAATATACACTTTGCAGTTCCTCCGTGATACCGAGAATGAGTTTGAAAAGTTTATTTCTAAATTCAAGGAGAGTGCCGAGTATAGCGAGGACTATATCCGTATCGCCGCTTTTATCAGTCGGATAGCACGTACTGGGGCGTCGGAACGTTATTTCCGACAAGAGGGAAAGATGAATGATTCGGTTGTGGCGTTACCGGTCATATCCTCCAAATTGCGTCTGTATTGCTTGCGATTATCTGACAAAATCCTTATTCTTGGAAATGGAGGCGTAAAGTCAACTCGCACATACGATGAAGATCCAACGCTGAAAGGATATGTCATGACTCTGCAAAAATTTGAGAACCTTCTACGACAAGGTATCGAGGATGGATCCGTGACACTTACTGAAACGACAATAGGAACTGACAATATATTTGAGTTATGAAACGCACGACAAGATCACTTGAAGAAATGTTAGGCCCCATTCCGGAAACGGTAAAGGCAGAGGTTGACCTTTCGTTTGAAATTTCCGACCGCATAGACCTCTTGATGCGCGAGCGAGGGTTGACAAAGAAACAATTTGCTGATGCCCTCGGTCGTCGTCCGAGTGAAATCACTAAGTGGTTGAGCGGGCAGCACAACTTTACCATCTCCACACTCGCCATGCTTTCATCATTCTTCGGACAGCCGATAGTAACTGTGGGCTAACACTTGGATTCCAAGTATTATATGTCAAGAAAACAGTAAAATGATTTCTGTTTATTGCACTGATGGTTTACATTACGCGCAGACAGTCTTGCCTGACTTTTTGGATAAGAATAGAAAAATATAACCATATTCATAAAACATCTTAAAATATGCGCAAATTTTTTATAGTATTCTCATTTATATTGTTATCAACTATAACATTATCAGTATCAGCTCAAACCTACGAATTGCACTTAGATGACAAAGATAGTGGAAGAGGGCAGACTAAAGTAAGTCTTCCGATTACTGTTGATACTGCAAAATGGAGTATCGTCTATATTCACGTAAGGAAAGATACCTTTTTGAATCAAGAAAGGACTGATTTTGAGATGCTGCAGGTCGGAGATACGCATAGATGGTACGGAGGATATGGTGACTTTCGACTGGATTCCATACAAAGGGTCGATCCCGATAAATTGACCCGTATGAATCATAGTGAATGCTTAAAATTCATGAATGAAGTTAAAACCGTGAGTGAGGAAATGCTCATTTCGTTGCAAACGGACTCTCTTGACTTTTATGACAGAGTATTCTTAGATAGTTATCGTTATGCAGAACCAGTCCCTGTTTTTGACTGGAAACTTGAGGATGAGTCATGCAAAGTAATGGGTTACACCTGCTTCAAGGCTACCGCCCACTGGAGAGGCCGTGACTGGACTGCCTGGTATTCCGACATCCCTGCCCCTTACGGACCTTGGAAGTTTAATGGTCTTCCCGGTCTGATTCTACGTCTTGAAGACTCCACCGGATCTCATCTTTTTGAGGCAATCGAGACAAAAAACACACCTGCTCCATTTGGCTATCCAAAGAAAAAATACATCAACATTACAAGAATTAAATTCAACTCTGCATTGAAGTACTACAAGGAGAATGCGGCAGACATTATAAAAAAATCAAATATGATTCAGTCTATATCTTCTTCTTCGGGTTCAAATAAAAAGAAAGGGAAAAGGTGTCTTTTCTTCGTGCCCATAGAACTTGAATAAAACCGGAAAAATTCTGTAAATTGCGACTGTTAGCCTTCATATCCCTTATCCTTGTATTTCTTGACTGTTATCCCCGTATCACAGTTAGGGGCGTTGTGTTTGACAGCGACAGTCTTCCTACTCCCGGAGTGATAGTGCGTTTGGAAGCGTCGGGAATACCGAAAGGATTCTCCACATCCGCAAAAGATGGATCTTTCTCCATTTCTGTGGAAAAACTTGAGTTGCCGGCTTCCCTGAGATTCATATCGCAAAAACATGAGACCCTCTCATATCCTCTGGACAGCATACCGCAGTATGTTAGGATATATCTTGCGAGAAAGGAGTTCGTGCTACAGGAAGTGGTGGTAAAAGCTCCGGAGAGAAGGATAAAGGGGGATACCATAATCTATGATGTCGCTGCCTTGACAAAAGCCGGAGACCGCACGATTGAAGACATAATCAGGAAAATCCCAGGCATACAGATAGATGATTCAGGAGGAATATCTTACGATGGTCTCTCGATCAATCATTTCTATATCGAGGATATGGATCTGATGGGGAAGAACTATACCGTAGCCTCACGCAGTATCAATCCGGATGATATATCCACGGTAAGCGTCTACGAACGCCATCAGGACAAGCGTGTGCTCCAAGGGAAGCAGGAGGCTGAGAAAGCGTCGCTCAACCTCAAATTGAAAAAGGGGAGGATGCTGAAGCCGTTGGGCTATCTCAAGGGGGGTGCGGGTGTCGGCTCATCCGCATTGTGGGACGGAGATCTCTACGGGATGCTCATATCCGCGAAAAACCAGACCATAATATCAGGGAAAGGGAATAACATGGGGTCTTTGTATACAAGACCTGATAATACCGACAATCTGAATATTTTCCCTTCAACCCCTTTTGGCGAACCCTCGATTCCAAAGGATCGTTTTATTAAAAACAAGTCGGCATTCACCACAGCCAACTCTCTTTTCAAATTCAACAGCAACCTCAATGTGAAGATAAATTCCTCTTTCGGATATAACCGTAATGCGTTTGACGGTAGCTCCGTGACAGAGTATCTGAACCCTGACGAGGCAAGCATCATATATGCAGAGAGGGCAGACAACTCTCTGAGAAATCGCAATGTGGAGGTGACGGCAGCTGTTGAGAACAATGGTAATAATCTTTATCTCAACAATACTTTTAATTTCAATGGAGACTTCGTGCGTAATGCGTATGATGTATCTTCCTCCACATTGACGCGCCAGCACGTCAGGAGCGACCGTTATCTATTTTCAAATAATCTGAAAACTATCATAACCCATCGGGGCAATCTCTACGAAATCACCTCGGATACAAAGTTTCGGAATACTCCCGTAGCAAGGATGCAGGCCATAAATCCGGACGGCAATACCGACGTGGCATGGCAGAACTTGACAATCCGCCGTTTCCACAACCGTGAATATACCTCCATATCACGCCAACTTATGCCACGCCTATCGGTGGGCGCATCGATATCTTTCGAGATAGACCATGACAGTTTCATTTCTGCCGGGGAGAGAGACAACGCGGATAGAATGAGAAATGATATTTCCGGCTACAGGATCAGCACATCTACCGAACCGTTCATCAAGATCAATATACATGGAATAATCTGGAAAACATCGATGCCGATACGGTTGCTCAACATAAAATATCATGATGTCGTCAGCAACAGTTGCGACAAGTCGGACATGGTGCTTGTTGATTTCAAATCACAATTCTCAAAGAAATTCAATCAACGGAATCATGCCACACTCTCTTTCGGAAGGGAGAACAATGTGGGCGACATACGCGATTTTATAGACAACCCCATATACACGACCTTCAGAAATGTGCGTACATTAGGCACCGGAAAGCTTGAAAGGGGACACGATGATTTCATTCGCATAAATTATTCTTACCGCAATATCCTGCAGGATCTCTATCTTATATCCGGATTGTCGGTCAAGAGGACTGAGAAAAGTAAGTTGTCGGTGAGTGATGTAAGTCAGTCCGGAGTCGCAGGTTCCGTGAAGGAGGAGAGGAATAATGCCGGGATGGCAACCATGCTGCTCAACCTGACAAAGGGGATACGTAGTATCAACACTACTTTCCATCTCAATGCCAATGCTCTGTTGCGTTCGGGGGAAAGCATGCGGTCTGCCATGACGGTGACCACAAAGAACTCTATCCTTGTGTTGAACGGACGTATCGAGACCTATCAGTTTTCAGATATGGTGTCGATAACCGCGGGAGCTACAGGTACGTGGCAACGCCAGACTTTCGGAGGTGTGCTTCCCTCCAATTCCACAAATTCCTTTTCCATTACCGGGAAACTCGGAGTCTATCCGCTTAGGAATATCGAGATTTTCTATAAGACAGATTATTCACGGGTGAAGATGGCTACCGACAACTATCGCACCAACCTTTTCATGGATGCCGGTGTGATATGGACGCTGCGTAAGATCGACTTTCAGCTTGATGCGCGAAACCTTACAGACCGTAACCAATACGCATACACTCTCTATAATTCACTTGACATAAACTATTATTCATATTCACTACGTCCATTCGAGATTATCCTGTCGGTGAAATACCGTTTCTAATCAGACAGACCCATATACTGATGCTGATTGCACGCACTGATACCGACAACTGACAAAACAAAAGACCGCACGCGGAATTTCCACGTGCGGTCTTTTGTCGGTTGTCTTTTTATTTGGTTGTTTTTTATTTGATGGTGAGGGTGGCGGGGCGGAGAAGGGGGGAGGTGAGCGTTATGGTCATCGGCTCTGCCGGATTGTCGGTGCGGACGTAGGCGAGTAGCCTGCCTCGGAACACGCGCTGACGGTTGTCGCGGTAGTTGCCCATGTCGGAGTTGTCGCCTGCCTCAAGTCCCAAGAGTTCGCCACCTTTCACGTTGACGCGTATCTCGTTGTCGGCAAGTTTCACAGGCACGCCGTTCTCGTCAACGATCTCTATTGTGACGTGTGCCACCTCTCCCGGTTTCGTGAAGGATGTCTTGTCTGACGAAGCTTGTATGGCGAAGGGGCGTCCCGAAGTAGTGATGTCATATTTGGATTCCACATTTCCGTCGTTGCCGATCCCCTCAGCCGTCAGCTTGCCGGGTGAGAATGGGATATCCCAATGGATTATGCCGGAAGCGTCATCCATAGGCTTGACCGCACCCACCTCTTTGCCGTCAAGAAGAAGACGTGCCTTCGGGGAGTTGGTGTAGCATACCACCCTTATCATTTCGTCAGGTTCATAGTTCCACGAATCCCACGCATCAATGGAGAGCCAGTCGCCATGACGCGGTTTCGGATAGGTGCCGATGTAGGTTACAGGTGTCTCGCTCCAAAGCGATGCGCGGAACATGCCGCGCGGTTTCGGATTGCCGGTGAAGTCAAGGAGTCCGGTGTAGAGTCCGCGTGAGGGCCATGCGCCTGATTCTCCCAAATAGTCGATACCCGTCCAGATGAATTGACCGAAGATGAAATCCTTGTCGCGTACCGCCTTCCATGCCTCGTAATCCGAACGGTTCTCGCTGCCGTAGATCACACGGTCGGGATAGGTCTTGTGGTCCTGGTCATAACGGTCTTCCGTATAGTTATAGCCGACAACATCGACAGCCTCCGGATATGCAGTCTCGTTCGACATGACCACCCCTGCAAGTGCGCCGGTAGTTGGGCGAGACGTGTCGATACTCTTCACCACCTTAGTAAGCCGCTTTGCAATCTCCCCGATACGCATGGCATCCGGAGCCTCCGGATTGTAGCCGCCATACATGGGCTGGCTTATGCCCGAATCCTCGCCGTCGAGTACAGAGTGGGAATATGGGTCGTTGGGATAATCCACCTCATTGCCGATGCTCCATAGGAATACGGAGGGATGGTTGCGGTCCCTGCGCACCATGTCCGCCACGTCGCGGTCTATCCATTCCTCAAAGAAATCGTAAGTGCCGTCAAAACCGGGGGTGCCTTTGTTCCAACCCTTTATCCATTTGCGTTTCGGAAATTCCCATTCATCGCTTGCCTCATCCATTATGAGCAGACCGATGCGGTCGGCAATGTCATACACCACCGGAGCCTGTGGGTTATGACTCATGCGGAGGGCGTTTACACCGAGATTCTTCAGGTTGCGCAGACGGCGTTCCCACACCTCTTCCGGCACAACGGCACCGAGCGCGCCGGCATCATGATGGATGCAGACTCCCTTAACCTTCATATTCTTCCCATTGAGGGCAAAACCGGTATTGGGATTGAAAGCGAGAGTGCGTATGCCTACGGGTATATCTGACGAATCCACGACCTTGCCGTCGCGAGTCACCTCCGTGCGGAGTGTGTAGAGGTAAGGATTCTCAAGGCTCCAGAGCTTTACGTCGGGCACTGTCATGGTCAGGGAATTGTCGGCAGACGCACGCTTCTTTGCAGACGCTACACATTTGCCGTCGGCATTGATGAGCGACATACTGACCTCCATACCCTTTGCAGGATTCTCGATTGCCACGTTCCCCTTCACGGTGGCTTTCTTCCCCTTTACCGCCACGGTCTCGAAGCCCACGCCCCATTGCGCTATGTGGGAGGCGGGAGCCTTCACGAGCCACACGTCGCGGTATATGCCGGAGCCGGTGTAATAGCGGGAGTCGGCATAGCGGCTATGGTCAGCCTTTACGGAGAGAACGTTGTCACCCTCCTTCAGATAGGGGGTGAGGTCATACATGAATGAGGCGTATCCGCTGGGACGCTTGCCGAGGAGATGACCGTTGAGATAGACTTCACTACGATTGTAGACCCCTTCGAAATAGATGTAGGTCTTCTCCAGCCCCGGTGTGGGGGTATATGTGAAATGCTTGCGATACCATCCTATGCCGCCGGGGAGATAACCGGTGCCGCTGGCGAGGTCGGGGGAGTAGGTGCCCTCAATGCTCCAGTCATGAGGAAGGTTGAGGGTGCGCCATGTGGAATCTGCAAATTCCGGACGTGAGGATTCCTCGATGTTGTCAAGATTGAAGAGCCAGCCGTCGTTAAACTTTTCCGGATGTCCGAAGCTTACCTGTGCTTCTCCGCAGAATGTGGTTAGAGAAAGAGCCGCGCACAACGCGGCTCTCCCTATATTGATGAATGATAATGTTCCCACTTATCAGAAATGTATTAGAAATTATATACGATGGTAGTGACACTCGCCGGATCAACAAACACCTTATCCTTAAGATTGAACTGCGCCTGTTTCATCTGTTTTGTGGCGGTTGTGGTGTAGGTGTAGACTGATTTTGCATCCTTCGGTGCATCCATTGCCAGGCTTATGCCGCGCTCCTTGTCGTAGTTGGTTATGACGAGCACAAGGCGGGTATTGTCAGGTGCGATGTAGGCTGTACCGAAGAAATCCTTGCTCTCATCGAGAGTAAGGTCCACACGACGGTAGCCGGGACGAACGAAAAGACTGTAGTTGCCGAGCACCCATAGATTGGGAGTGGCGACTGCATTACCCTCAGCCGTGAAGTCATCACTGTAGTTGCCCCCTGCCGGAGTGGTCTTGATAAGTTCGAAGCGGTTCTTCTGCCCGTATCTCTCCACCGACATTGCCGTCCAGTAGCTCCATGATGAGCAGCCTGCCACGGTTATGTCGTTGTGGATGATGCGCGACATATATTGTGCAATGTCGAACTCACTCACGTCGTCATAACTTCCTCCGAGTTCCGACGGCTCCTTGTCGAGCATTGACCATTCGGTCTGCCATACCTTGATGCCACGTGCATCGGCGGAAGTCTTCACTTTCGCACGAATGTCGCGCATGTGGTTCCAGTTGTCGAATGTCCAGTAGCTGTGTCCGGCGATGGCTTTCTCGATATGACCGAGATCACCTACGTATGCTTCCGATGCCGGATCAAAGAATGCGTTGATGGTGTTCTCTCGGTTATTGTTACCCTTATAGGTGTATTCCCAAGATGCCGCCTCTCCGATGAGAATCTTTGTGGAGAGACTGCGGCTCTGGAGAGCTTTGTCGAGTTCGCGGGTGAGACGTGCCACCTCAGTATTCTGCCAGCCGGAACCCTCCTGATCACGTCCGTCCCAGTTGTACTGCGGCTCGTTGACCGGAGAGATGTGGGAGATGTTGTATCCTTCCAGTGTGAAATGCTTTGCCACTTCCGCCATATATTCAGCAAACGGGGTGTAGCAGTCATCCTTCAGGTTTGCCGAGCCGCCATTGTCGGAACGTCCCTGACCGTTGAGCGTGTACTGCACGAGCGGGGAGTTGCTGAATAGCACGAATTTCTCCACGCCGTTGTTCTTCGCCTGTTGCATGAAATATTGCTGTCCGTTGCATCTCTTCCAGTCGTAGGAGCCTGACGTCTGAAGATAGCTTTCCGCGCGGTTGTTGATGTTGTCCACACCACCGGCATCACCTGCCTCTTCTGTGCCGGCACCGAGGTTAACGCGCCACATCGAGAGCCCGATTCCTTGCGGCTGTCCGTCGGACGATACATTCTTGGAGAATAGCCAGCGGGCTATCTGAAGGCGGTTGCCACCCCAATATGTGCCGATTTTATTCGGTAGCCAGCAGTCTGATGCGCCGAATCCTTCCATCTCCTGGTAGGTCTTTGCCGTGTTGACCGCTACGGTGCGGTTGTTGAGAGTGAAAGATGGAGTGGGGGATACCACATTGTCATCACCTCCCGGTTCGGGGGTGGGTTTTGGATCGGGGTCTTGTCCTGCCGGGCGTTTGGTGGATTCTCCGGAAGGTGTGTCGGAGCATGCGCAGAATGAGAGCGCGAGTCCGCCACAAAGGATTAGATTTATCAATTTCATGGTTTCGGATGTTTAAAACAAACGGGGGCATGTCGGCAGTGATGTCGGCGTGCCCCCTGATTGACTAACTTATAATTTTACCTTAAGATTGTATCCGTTAAGAATTTTTAGGGAAATCACCATCCCGGATTCTGTACGATTGCACCGTTGGAGTGCTGTATCTCGTATAGAGGAATAGGATAGAGGAGGTCGCGGTCCTCTTGGAAACGGGTTCCTTTGTCGCTGGGCTCACCCTGATTCCATTTCTCATACATGTCGGCATTTTCGCCTGTGTTGTATTTCACGAAGGAACCGTTAGGACCGAACACGTTGCACATCATCTTCTTGCCGTTCTCGCAATCCCAGCGACGGAGGTCGTACAGACGGCACTGCTCGTGGGCGAGCTCGAGACGACGCTCAGCACGGATGGCATCGCGGAGTGCTGTGCCTGTTGAGGTCACGTTGACAAGACCTACGCGGTTGCGCACCTGGTTGAGTGCCCACTGAGCGTTGGTGTTGTCGCCGGTCTCTGCGCATGCCTCGGCATACATCAGAAGCACGTCGGCATAGCGGAGAATGCGGTGGTTCAAAGGAATCTTGTCGGTGTTATAGATTTCCGGACGATCCTCAAGTGGCACGAAATATTTGCGGATGATGCGTGCCGACTTATGCTGTGCCGGGTCGATGATGTAGGAGCCGTAATAGGTCTCGTCAGTCCAGCCGAATTTCTCCTTATAGTCTACAAACTTCTGGTCTGTCACCTTGCAGAGACTCGTGTTGTTGGCGATGAACTTGTCAAACTCGTTCTCTCCGGCAATCTCGGTGCATGCGGTTTTGATGATGGTCCAGCGCAGACGCTCTGTGTCGCCGGCGGCGATGAAGGCGTTTTCAAGGTCGGATGTGGGCTGACCCCAGCTCCAGCCGTCGCCTACACCGTTACGGCAGCCGGTGACGATTGTCAGTGAGCCGCCTGTGGCATACTGGTCGCCGTTATACATCTGCTGAGCCTCGAAAAGCGACTCCTTGCTGTTGTTGTGGTTCACGCTCCACACGTCGCCGAAATTGGGAAGGAGCTCATACTCACCCTCGTCGATGATGGTCTTGAGTGTGGCTTTAGCCTCGTCCCATTTCCCCTGATAGAGCTGAGCCTTGCCGAGGATGCCGAGAGCGGCACCACGTGTGGCGCGACCCATGTCGGCTGCGGCATACTGGCTGCGCTGAGGAAGCACTGCGGCTGCATCCTTGAGTTCCTTCTCGATAAACTCATAGCATTCCTCCTGGGAAGAACGGGTGAGTCCCTCAACCGACTGTGCATACTGGAGCACCAAGGGAACGCCGCCGAAGTTGCGGACGAGGTCGAAATAGAAGAAAGCACGGAGGAAACGC
This sequence comes from Lepagella muris, assembly GCF_004793975.1. NCBI lineage: Bacteria > Pseudomonadati > Bacteroidota > Bacteroidia > Bacteroidales > Muribaculaceae > Lepagella > Lepagella muris. The sequence goes on along the minus strand of NZ_SRYB01000010.1, from coordinate 51,465 downwards.
ACCTCAGCCGTGCGCTGGTTGCGCAGTGTCTCGTTCATGTTGGCTGTCGGAATCCTTTCCAATCCGAGGTTGCAGGATGCGATGCCCTGATAGCGTGCGCCCCAGAAGTTCTGGAGGATACCGCTGTTCTGTCCGTTGGGCATGAAGTGGGAGATGTCCTGATAGCCGTCGTCCTGGGTGGTGTTGCCGTCCCAGAGGTCGTCGGTGGTCATGTCGGCGAGGAGCCATGTATTGTAGACCTGCCACCATCCGCCGCCCTTGGCAATCTGGAAATAGCAGCCGCCTACGTAGGAGTTCACCTCCTCTTCGCTTGAGAAATAAGTCTCGAGATTCTCCTGTCCGCGCACATCTTCTGTGAGGAAGTCGTTGCACGATGTCAGTGTCGACAATCCTGCGATTACTGCGAGAGAATATATGAATTTTTTCATTTTATTAGCTGTTTATTGGGAATGCACGAAATTATTCGCTCATTATTTAGAATTTGAAGTCAACACCGAAAAGGAAAGTCTTGGGTGTAGGATATTTAGCCTTGTCGATACCTGTCTCGATCACGCCGCCATCGTAGAAGGGGCGTTCCGGATCCATTCCTTTGTATTTTGTGAATGTGAAGAGGTTCTGTGCCGAGAAGTACAGACGGAGGTTGAAATCACCGAGCCATTTCTCCGGGAAAGTATAGCCGAGGGTGAGGAGCTTGCAGCGGAAGTAGCTGCCGTCTTCCACGAAGAAGCTCGACACGCGGGTATAGTTCTGGTTGAGGTCATTGTATGACAGACGCGGGATGTCGTTGGTAGAGCCTTCGCCGCTCCATGCCTTGCCGAGAGTGCCGGCATATACGTTCTGACCGCCGCCACCGGAGTAACGCACCTTCTGAAGGTTGAAGATATCGTTGCCGAATGTGCCGTAGAAGTTGGCGAGGAAGTCCCATCCCTTGTAGTTAAGACCGAGGTTGAAGCCCATCATCAGGTCAGGATAGGGGTTGCCGATATATTTCTTGTCGTCGTTGTTGAGCTGACCGTCGTGGTTAAGGTCGAGGAAGCGGATATCGCCGGGCTGTGCGTCAGGCTGGATGAGCTTGCCGTGCTCGTTGGTGTGGGCATAGACCTCTTCCCAGTTCTGGAAAAGACCGTCTGCCTGATAGCCATAGAAGCGAGAGATGAGACCGCCGTCTTCGTTGCGGATGATGCTCTCAGGCATACCCTCGCCTGCCCATACCGGACCGTCGCCGGAGAATTTTATGGCTTTGTTGCGCACTCCGGAGAGCTGCACGCCGAGGTCATAGCCGAAGTCGCCCACCTTGTCGTTCCAGCTCAGAGAGAGTTCCCAACCGCGAGCACGCATCTCGCCGATGTTCTGTGTCACTGCGCCCATCCATGAGGGGTTACCGGTGATGAGAAGGCTCTGGCGTGCATAGAGCATGTCGTGGCTCGTCTTCTGATAGAGGTCGAATGTGAGGTTCAAGCGGTTGCTGAGGAATGTTGCGTCGATACCGAAGTCAATATCCTCCACAGTCTCCCATTTCAGAGCGGGGCTGCCCATCTGTCCGACGATAGAGGAGGGATAGCGTGTCGGAGTTGTGCCGAAGACGTAGTTCACGCCGTTGTCAAGAGTGGAGAGGAAGAGACCGGGATTGATTGCCTGGTTGCCGACCTTACCCCATCCGAGACGGATCTTGGCATTGTCGAGCCATCCGCGTGCGCCTTCCATGAAGTTCTCCTCAGAGAGACGCCATGCCACGGAGACAGAGGGGAATGATGCCCACTTGTTGCCTTTCGCGAATTTGGAGCTGCCGTCATAACGGATTGATGCAGTCAGATAGTAGCGGCTGTCGTAGTTATACATCACACGACCGAGCACTGATGCGAGAGTCTGATATGTGGTGCTGCCGGAAGCGAACTGGTCGCCTGTGCCGGCACTCACTTCGTGGAGAAGGTCGCTGTTGCCGGGGATGTCCTGACGTGATGCTTTTGCCCACCAGTCGGCGTAGCGTTCAGCGGTGAAGCCTACCATAGCTGTGAGGTTGTGCTTCTCGGCGAAAGTATCCATATAGGTCACGGTGTTGTTCCATGTCCAGTTGAGGGCATCGGAATAGTTGCGTCCTGCGCTGTTCTTTGCGCTCTGTTCGAGTGCATCGATATGGAATGCGTAGTTATAGTAGTCGTTGCGCTGATACCATGCGTTGACACCAAACTGTGTGCGGAGAGTGAGCTGCTTGATGGGCTGCACCTGGATGTAGGGGTTCATGAGCACCTGCATCTTGGTGGTATTGTTGTCCATACGGGCGAGAGAGCCGGCAGGGTTCCATTCCTGGTTGTTGTATGAACGCTGATAGTTGTTCATCGGGTTTGCCGGATCCCACTCCTCTTCGGGACGGAACACGGGAGTGGTCGGGTCCATAGCCATTGCTGCAGAGAAGAGTTCGGGGGAGTTTTCCCATTTCTCCATGTTGGGAGCTATGTCAAGACCTGCCTTCAGCCAGTCGGTGAAATTGTATTCTGTGTTCAAGCGCACGTTGAGCTTGTCCCAATAGCCATAATCAAACTGAGAGTTGTTCTTGAAGTAGCCGACGGAAAGGCTGTAGACAAACTTGTCGTTACCGCCACGCACGCTCAAGGAGTAGTTCTGGATGAGTGCAGTCTTGTTGACAACCTCATTCCACCAGTCGGTGCCGTCAACGTCGGCATAATCCACGTAAGGAGAGTTCCACGGAGCCACACGTCCGTCGTTCTCGTAGCGTTTGTTGAATACCTTCTCGTATTCGTTCGCGCCTGCGATTGAGGGCTTGGAGATGTGCTGCCAGCCTACGGATGCTGAGAAGTCGACGTGTGTCTGACCTGACTTACCCTTCTTTGTGGTGATGATGATGACGCCGTTAGATGCACGCGTACCGTAGATGGCGGAAGCGGAAGCATCTTTAAGCACCTCCATGCTCTCGATGTCGTTATTGTTGATGAAGTTGATGTTGCTCGTATTGAGAGGCACACCATCCACCACGTAGAGAGGGTTAGAGCCGTTGACAGATGTGACACCACGGATCATGACCTTAGGTGTGGTGCCGGGACCGCCGCCCGAAGCCACCTGCACGCCCGGCACACGGCCTTGAAGTGCATCCATTGCGTTGCCTGCAACCATCTCGTTGATCTCTCCACCCTTGATAGTGGAGATTGAGCTGGTAAGGTCGCTCTTCTTTGCGACACCGTAGCCCACAACCACCAGCTCATCGAGTGCGGAAGTAGTCTCGGTGAGCGCGGCATTGACAGTGGTCTGTCCTCCGACAGGGAGTGAAAGCTCTGCGAAGCCAACATAGTTGAATATGAGGGTTGCATTCTTTGCAACGTTCGGTAGGGTATAGTTGCCGTCAATGTCTGTGGCTGTGCCCTGATTCGTGCCCTTCACGCGCACTGTTGCGCCGATCAGCGGCTCACCGTCGGTCTTCGATGTGACAACACCGCTGACGGTTATGTTCTGCGCCATCATCGAAAGACCGATGAGCGCGAGGCATAAAGTTAGAATATACTTTTTCATGATATATGAAAATCGAAATGTGGAATTAGTCTGAATATGGATCACTTCTGGGGCACAAGACGAGCGCGTTCCAGATGTGCGTCAAAGATTAGTTTATAGGTTCCTCCGGTGGTCACGGTCGGTTTTACCCAATTGTCGGGTACGTAGTTCTTACGGTAGCCTTCATCTGGCCAGCTGTTGGCATCAAAGCCATCGATATCGCCATACTTATACTCGAAATAATCGGCGTTACCCTGATAATGGTCATTATCGGGATGAAGGTTGCCATAATACATGAACTTGTCAGGATCAGAAGAATTGTCAACGCGCCATGTCACACAGTTCCACCATCCGTTGCTGTGCCAGTTGTGGAGAATGAAGTTCATCTCCTCACCTGATTCCAGTTTCCAGTCTTCCAGATAGTAGATATGTGGGTTTTTCGGATCCTGTGTCATGCGGGTAACGTTGTCCGGACCGGATGCCGGACCGAAATAAAATTCCTGCCACCAAATGACATTAGGATCTTTCCAATCCCACCATGTGTTGAGGTCGTTGCCGCCATAGTGCATGTGCATGACGGGGTCGATTGCCTCAGCGACAGAGTAGGTAGACATGCTGTAGGTGCGGTTGTAGGTGTCTACATCTATCAGATAATATACGCCCGCCTGGTCAAGCTTGATGCGTCCTACCTCGTTCGGGTCGTCGCCGAGTGTGGAGGGATCGTTGTTGTCAGGTGCGAAGCAGATAGGACCAAAGTCTGTCTTCTGAGCGAGGAAGCAGATCTCTGTGCCCGCTTTCTCGTTGTAGTATCTTGCACGATACTTGTATTCGCCGACATGATCGATCAGCATAGGCACGCCGAAGACATCGCTGTTGAGCTCGGCAGCCGTAGCCACGTCGCAGAGATACAGCTTCTCGAAGTCGGGAAGAGCACCGACAGTGATTTTTGATGTGATGGAAGTGGCGTGAGCCGGTTCGTTAGCCTCCTTGTCATACGCTGTGATTGTGGCGATGAGAGTGGCTTCCTGGCTCGGCAATTCAAGTTTCTCGGCAAAATTGAAAGTGTTTGTGCCGTTGCCCTGAAGAGTGCGTGGGAATCCCTCCACCTTTTCCGGTAGGTCTTCACCTGCGGTAATGTCCTGTATGTCGATGGTCACATAATCAACCACCCGGTTGTCCTGCACGGTAAACTGGAGGTTGAAGGCTGTCTGAGGTTTGAGAATCACTGTCACTTCCTTGTCGGGAGCAGCCGTGAATACAGGGGCTGCGAAGTCGCCGTCAAGTGTCACCTTTACCTGTTGCTTGTCCTGACGTCCGCCTATATCGGTAATGATGACATCAATGACGAAATCATCTCCCGATTCATTCTCCTGAATCTTGAAATCATAATCAAGGTCATACTCCTTAAGGGGCTCTCCGTAGATCTCGATGAGATTGATTCGCTTGTTAAGGTTGAGTGCTTTGCATACAAGGTCGATTGACGAGATGCCGTCGTTGTCGGTCACTGTCCCTGCAATCTTGATTGTACGTCCCGCTTCTGTCATCTCATGTACTGAAGTGAGGGAAAGCTGCGGAGTACCTCCGTCTACGTCTTTCCAATCGTCATCGCTGCTGCAGGCGGTCAGTGCCGCCAATGCCGACACACACAGTCCTGTGGTAAGGCATCGTGAAAATAGGTTCATGCGATTTTAAGATTTAATTAATTTATGTAGGTTGATTTTTTTAATTTTTATGTAGGTTGATTTTTTATATGAAAATCTGCCGGCGTGACGTTATATCGGAAACACCGGTTTCGGCTGCAAATTTATATGATTGGAAAATAGTGATGATTGAAAAATCATGCAAAGTAGATACGTGAATCATTCAATGTGCTGTTTGTGCATCCAAAAAGATTCTATATCAGCGGGAAAACGAATAACTTTGAAGCGTGATAATTCAATCGCGTATATTTTACTAATACATCAAGCCTGAAAAAACTCATTTTATATCATGAGACAGATATCATTTTTTATTTCCTTAATATGCGTGTTTTCCACCCTCGCATCACGCAATGACTATACTATAAGGTATCTCGGTGTGGAGAGCGGGTTGAGCAATAATCATGTGGTGGGGATCACACAAGATAAGGACGGATTCATCTGGATAGCCACCGATGAGGGGCTCAACCGTTATGACGGACATAATTTTAAGAATTATTATAAGGAGGAGGTGCCGGGTGTGGCATCTCTTACGGGTAATGAACTTAATGCCATAATTGATGATCCTCAGCGTCCCGTGATATGGATAGCGACTCAGAGGGCGGGTCTGGATTCCTATAATTATTCTACGGGAGAATTCCGTTCATACCGCAACATACCGGGCGATGCCAATTCCCTTGCCACTGACGACGTGACATCTATCACTCCCGCTTCCGATGGCGGATTGTGGATATGCACGTTCTCGCGTGGCATAGACCATCTGGATCCCGAGAGCGGACAGTTCAAGCATTATGACAGCCGGACGGTGAAGGGTATGCCTGCTGCCTCAATATGGAAGGCACTGGATGGTGGCGACGGATTTCTCTATGTGGCGCATGAATCGTCGGGTCTGACAGTGATAGATATAGCCAACATGACGGCGGTGAATTATCAGGCAGACCATAATAATCCGGATTCTCTCCCCTCCTCATCGCTGAGTTGCGTATATAAGGATTCTTTGAATAATCTTTGGATTGGTACTGACCGTGGTCCGGTGCTGTATAATCAGGATGACAAGACGTTTATGGATCTGGGTAGGTATCATCCGGAACTACGTTATCCGGTAGGCGATATGAAGCAGTTTGCCGACAATTGCCTGTGGGTGGCGACGGAGCGCGGCGGTATCGTGATAATGCATCTCAACGACAAGGTGTTCTCTCATCCGGAGGAGATAGTGTGCGACACTTTTCATTCCGATTTCGGCAAGAGCCTTCTGTCAAGTCCGTCGGTTAGATGCCTCTATCAGGATGATTTCTCCAACGTGTGGGCGGGAAGCTGGGGAGGTGGCGTCAACGTCATCAGTCCCGGGAGCCCTGCTTTTAGAATTCATCCCGTACATACGGCGTCGGGTGGGGAAGTGCTCTCTGCCAACAGTGTGCTTTCCGTGGCGGTTGACAACGACAATCATGTGTGGATAGGGAAGGATGGCGGAGATCTCGACATCTATGACGGCGATTGTTTGGTGTCGACGTTCAGCAAGCGTCGAGGTAATCTTCCCGGCTCTATCGTGCAGTCGTTGCATAAGGGTGCTGACGGCACGATGTGGCTCGGATTCTTCAATGAGGGTGCTTGCCGTTATGACGCTAATACGGGACGATTCGTGGAGGTCATTCCTGCGGCGTCAAGAATCGACGTGAGGGATATTGCCACCGACAAGAACGGCAACATTTTATTTGGCACTACGGGAGGGGTGTGGAGGTATAATCTTGCCGACAAGAGGGTGGAGGGTCCTTTCAATACGGGTAATAATCTTGTCAGAAGGGTCTTCCCTCTTGATGACAATACTTGCCTTGTCGGTACGTTTGGTGCCGGGCTCATCGTCACCGACAATGATTTCAAGGAGATCCGAAGATATGATATAAACAACGGCATACCGTCAAATACGGTGAATGACATATTCCGGGCGCGAGACAACCGCGTATTCGTGGCTACGGGGGAGGGGCTGGTCATATTCCCCGATATTGTGAATAAGCCCGATAGTGTCAGTGTGGTCAACCGTGCCTCCGGACTTGGCAATGCGCATCTCCTTGCCATAGCACAGGACCGTAGCGGGAGTATATGGCTATCGACAAACGGGGGTATAAGCTGCGTGAAGGGGGATGATATATATAACTATACGCATCGTGATAACGTGCCGATCGGGAATTTTCTCGGGCATAGTGTGGCTTCTGACCGTCAGGGCAACCTATATTTCGGAGCCATAAGCGGGTTGTGTGTGTTCAATCCGGTGGAGGTGCTGGAGATGATGGATGTGCCACAGCCGGTGATAGTGGATCTTGAGGTGCTGAGCAACTCCTCTTCCGGTGAGGACAGCCCTAAGGAGATACAGGTGACCGGGAAGGATAAGGTGAGTCTCGGGAGGGGATACAATAGTTTCGACATATCGTTCACCTCCCGTAATTTTGCGACGGCAAGGGAGGTGGAGTATGCCTATATGCTTGAAGGTGTACTTGACCGTTGGGTTATGGCGCGTAACGGCAATATAGCCACGTTTCGCGACCTCTCGCCGGGCACCTACGTGTTTAAGGTGAAATGCCGTGTGCGTAATCAGGAATGGGGCTCTCCTGCCGAGCTGAATATTGTGGTGCCGCCGCCGTTGTGGTGGTCCTGGTGGGCGAAGATGATTTATATCATGGTGCTGGCGGGTGTGGTCTGCGCTCTACTGTATCTTTATCGGAAGCGAGTGACTGCCGAGGCTATGCTGAAGACGGAGACGGAGAAGCATCTGAAGGAGCAGGAACTTAATGATGAGCGTCTGCGATTCTATACAAACATCACTCATGAGTTGCGCACACCTCTGACCTTAATTGTAGGTCCTCTTGACGATCTGGCTAAGAGCGGCGACATACCCGAGCGGGAACGTCGCAGTCTTGGAATGGTTCACAGGAATGCCGGCAGGTTACTGGATCTTGTCAACCGTATCCTTGAGTTCCGGAAGACTGAGACGCAGAACAGGCGTCTCTGCGTGCGTCGTGGAAATATCGCCGCCACGGTATATGAGGTGGCGTTGAAATATAAGGAGCTGAACCGCAATACGAAGGTGTCGGTCGATGTCACTGTGGAATCGGGCGAGATTCAGGCGGTCTACGATAAGGAGGTGGTGACGGTGATGTTGGATAACCTTATCTCCAATTCTATTAAATATACCCCTCAGGGACATGTCGACGTGGATTGCCGGGTGAAAGACGGAAATATCGTGCTGACTGTGGCGGATACGGGTGTGGGAATATCGAAGGATGCCGTTGACCGTATCTTTGACCGCTATTATCAGGAACGTGGACCGCATCAGGCTGCCGGCACCGGGATAGGCCTTGCATTGGTGAAGAATATGGTCACTCTTCACCATGGCACAATCTCTGTGAGCAGCGAGGAGGGGAAGGGCACGTCGTTTGTCGTGACATTGCCGATAGCTGACTCATATCCGGAGGCTCTTCATTTGGAGGAGAATGTGGAGCATACACAGGAGGAGACGTTGCCGGATACGGATAAGGAGACAGTGGCAGCAGACCGTAAGCCGCTCATCCTTGTTGTGGAGGATAATGAGGATATCCGCGACTATATCCGTCAGTCGTTTACCGATCTTTACGACGTGAGATGTGCAGAGAATGGCAAGGAGGGTCTTGAACGTGCTTATGAGATTATGCCGAGCCTTATTGTCAGCGATATAATGATGCCTGTGATGGATGGCGTGGAGATGATGCGCAAGTTGAAGGCTGACGTGCGCACAAGCCATATCCCCGTGATATTGCTGACTGCCAAGGAGTCGGATTCGGATCGGGAGGAGGGCTATGCAAGCGGAGCCGACAGCTATCTGATAAAGCCGTTCAGCTCTACGTTGCTTCAGAGCCGTATCAACAATCTTCTTCTCCAGCGCATGAAACTGACTGAGCGGTTTGCCGGACGTCCTGCGCCTGTGGTGTCGTCTGAAGGGGAGTCGATTGCCGAGAAACGAGAGCGTCTCATAAAGTCGCTCAGTGAGGTTGACCGCCGGTTTATTGAGAAACTCAACAAGGCTATCATCGACAATATACCGTCGGAGAATGTCGACGTGAATTTCCTTGCGGGCACACTGTGTATGAGCACGTCTACGCTCTATCGTAAAGTGAAGGCTCTTACAGGCATTTCTCCGAATGAATACATACGTAAGACAAAGATGCAATTGGCGGAGAATCTGCTGCTCGACGGTCAGTTGACCTTCTCGGAGATAGCATTCAAGGTGGGAATGAACAGTGTGGCGTATTTCCGTCAGTGTTTCAAGGATGAATTTGGGATGACCCCCTCAGAATATCTTAACCATTTGCGCTCGGATAGTCTTGACAAAAGTTCAGAAGAATGATTAATAAAATGTAAAATATGGCTTGATTGTCGGATGATTGCGAAATTTTTGCTAATTTTGCAGTCGTATGGCAAATAAGGTAAAATTTGGAAGCCGGATAGGTCTTATTGCCGCTACGGTCGGTTCGGCTGTGGGTCTGGGTAATGTATGGCGATTTCCGGCAGAGGCGCAGTCTAACGGAGGCGCGGCGTTTCTGATATTGTATATATTTTGTGTGCTGCTACTGGGCATACCGGTCATGTTGGCAGAGTTCTCTCTCGGACGCGGCACCGGCAGTGATGCTGTGGGTGCTTTCTCCCGTCTGTCGCCACGTAAGAAATGGTGGGTGACAGGAGCGGTGGCGATTCTTGCCTCCTATCTCATATTGTCGTTCTATATGGTGGTGGCGGGATGGACGCTTGAATATTTCTGGCAATCGGTGACAGGGAATCTGTATACTCCGGTGGCAGGAGCGGAAAATGCCGCTGATCCGTTGGCTGAATCGTTTCATGCAAGGATGGGGGAGTATATCACCGGTAGTTGGAAGCCGCTCGTGATGACGTATCTGATGATAGCCTTCAATCTTGTGATACTCCTGAAAGGTGTGCAGAAAGGTATTGAGAAGGTCAGCAATGTCATGATGCCAGTTCTCTTCCTGCTCCTTCTGGTGTTTGCCGGGGTAGCGATGACATTCCCGAAGGCTTTCGACGGACTCGCGTTCTTCCTGAATCCGGATTTCTCCAAGATTACTCCCGGAGTGGTGATAAATGCGCTTGGACAGGCATTTTTCTCACTGTCGCTCGGCATGGGTATATTGATAACGTATTCGGGTTATTTCCCAAAGAAGACCAATCTTGCATCGACGGCAGTGACCGTGGCAGGTCTGGATCTACTTGTTGCGATACTGATGGGTTTCATCATCTTTCCGGCAGTTATGTCGTTTGGTCTTTCTGATGAGAGTCTGGAGGGAGCTACGCTGGTGTTTGTCACTCTTCCGGAGGTGTTTGCGCGTATGCCGTTCACTCAGTTCTGGTCGGCATTGTTCTTCCTGTTGCTGATGGTGGCGGCGTTGACATCAACAATATCGTTGGCAGAGGTTTCGATAGCGTTCATGCAGGATCATTTCGGCATGAAGCGCGTTAAGGCATGTCTGGTGGTGATGTTGCCATTGGCAGTATTGAGCACGTTCTGCTCACTCTCGCAGGGAGTGTTGTCCGACTTCAAGATGTTCGGATTAAATCTGTTTGACTTCCTCGATACGGTGGCGACCAACTATATGCTTCCGACGGTGGCGATATTGACGTGCCTCTACATCGGTTGGTTCGCTCCAAAAGACTTCTTCCGCAAGGAGCTTGACAACAATGGTAGCATGGCAGCACGTTACATTCCCGCTGTCCTCTTCATCATCCGTTACATAGCCCCACTTCTGATCTCCATTATCCTCCTGACCAAAATCATAGGGTAAGACATAGACAGTAGGCTCGGCCCCCAAAACAGTCAGCCCCCCAACCCCCTAAAGGGGGAGTTGAGGAATGCGTATTACCCATGTGTGGAGGGGTGTTCAGTCTTTGATTCTTGATAGGTTTTTGACAGCTATTTTTAACCTATATTTTTATTATTTGAATGCGTTAATTTAATGATGAAATTGTAATGGTATTCGATTGATAATTAGATGTTATGTTGCTTTTGATAGGGCGTTTGGAGGAATTTTGATAGGGCGTTTGGAGGAATTTTGATAGGGCGTTTGGAGGAATTTTGATAGGGCGTTTGGAGGAATTTTGATAGGGCGTTTGGAGGAATTTTGATAGGGCGTTTGGAGGAATTTTGATAGGGCGTTTGGAGGAATTTTGATAGGGCGTTTGGAGGTTTTAATAAGATGAGTAGCAGTTATCGGTATTGGTAGGGGGATGCTACGGATTATTTATGATTCAATCAACCATAAAATTATCAATGATTTAAGTTTCGCAAGTTTTCCAACTTGCTTCACTTAAATGGTTTAAGGTTTAATGTTTATGGTTTATGATCATTAAATTTTGTATAATGAAAAGATTCGTGGATTTTCGTAAATCTTAAACCTTAAACTATAAACTATAAACCACAGAAGTGCAGCTTGCGAAACTTCAGTCAATGAATAAAATGAAAGTAGAGTCTGATCAGCCGATATTGATATTGGGGTTGATTTCTTTGAGATGAGAGATGAATTTGTCGCGGTCTTTGGGTGAAATCTCTAATGGCATGGAGCTTTTCATCACCGAGCGGTCCGCAAATTTGATGGATACCCTACGAACTGACATTCCTGCTGTGGCAAGGATTCCTGTGGTTTTCTTCACCTCTGAAATCTTGTCTATGGGGAATCTGTGGGGACGGAAGAATTGATATACCACAAGTTGATTACCGTCTATCTCATACCAGCATCCTACCATAAGCAGTATGCAGAATATCATGACTCCACAAGTCGGGAGTGCCACCCACAATGTTGAGTCGATGGCTATCGCTATGGTGACGCCGGCAACGAATATCAGCACCAACCACATCCACCAATCGATTCCTGATTTATAAATCTGTCTTGTCATATCTCTGAGAGGATTTTATTGACTATTCTCGGTTGATTCTTTTGTATAAAGGTGTGTATAAAGGTGCCACAAAATTATAATAAATTTGTTACGTCTCCAAATTATATTTGCCTGGGAATATGAGATTTCCTAATAATATTATTACCTTTACGATTGGATCGGCATTTTTGAGCCGGTTACGGAAAATGTTAAAATAGCGATGAGAAATAGTTAAAATCCGGAATTCTCAACATTTGTTGATATTTTTATTGGAAATAATTACGAATTTTGTTCTTTGGTAATGTAACCTATTCATTATTGACGAGTCAAATATAAAAATAACAAGTATAAGTATATAAAAATAGCATGAAATGAGATCTATAGTTAAATTAATGTTTTCGCTGGCACTTGGGTGTGCCTTATCCACAATAACAGTATCATGTACGACATCGCAAAGCGTTGTGTCGCAAAGTGCCGATCTTTCAAAATACAAGTATGCGTCTGTCATTAATAACGATACATATCATATTCCGGCGGAACTGATGGAATATGAGATAATGCTGTTTGATGCGGTCGAAGCCTCCAGATTGAAACTCATAAGCGATATGCGTCTTTATGAACTTACACCGGAGCAGCAAGCCCAACTGTTGATTGTGAAGTATGGTGTCAATATCCGACAGGAGGAAACTGTGGTGACGGTCAATTTCATCGACTATCTTTCCGGTCGTCCTGTCGCCTCATGCCGTGGTGCATACTCCACATTAGGTATCAGTAGCTCCGCCGACATGAAGGGTGCCATCAAACGTGCAGAAGAACAGATTTCACAAACATTCCCCAAAAGATAAATAAATTATGAGCCAACTTATCACCGTCATGATTCTGTTATCTATAGTCTTTCCCATTATGGCTGAAAATAAATGTCCGAAAGCAGATGTCGAAGTAAGCTATAATGCCAGGTCATATTATAAGAATGGAAAGGAGAGAAATCATTCTTATCATCTATTGGCAACTACGTCATATTCAAAATATTTCAGCCCAAAATCAGAGCAGATTGATTCCATAACTTCGACTCCGGAGGGAAAAGCAAATTACAAACAGACTCAGATAGCTGCCATGCAAGCGATGATTTCGCAGGGAGCGATAGATATGAGCAAGATGCCAAGAAAGACTGAAAATATATATGTTCTGAAAACATCGGCTGATTCTACGATTACTGTATATGATATGCTTGGTGATGAAGGTGTCTTCTATCAAGAACCATTTGCAGAGATGACATGGGAAATCGGGGACTCCACTAAGACAATACTTGGTTATGATTGTATTGAAGCATCTACTGATTATCATGGCAGAAAATGGATAGCATGGTTTACTACCGAACTTCCGATATCGGATGGACCTTGGAAGTTTCGCGGTTTGCCCGGACTGATATTGGAAGTGTCGCTACCAAATGGAATAGGTTTTTATGCACATGGAATAGAGCAGACTAATAAGACAATAGGCGATATATATGGGAAGGAGAATTATAGCAACGCTGACCGCAAAGAGATATTGCGCACAAAAAGGGCTGTCATAGATAATCCTAAAGGTGCATTAGCCGCTCAGGGACTGCTTGAAGGTGTATCCATAGATTGGGAATCTCTATCAAAGCCGGATGAAAAATTCGATTTCCTTGAAACTGATTATCATTAAAATAATAGGTTATGAGATGTCTAAATATCGGTATAATAAGTCTAATATGGCTCTTCTCCATATCCGGAATGCAAAATTCTTTTGCACAACACCCAAATAAAATTCCGGAGATTGAAATGGTTGAAGTGAAGGGAGGTGCGTTTTATATGGGTTCTGATGATAGTGATAAATATGCGGAGAGTATGGAAAAACCGAAGCATACGGTCACATTAGACAAATTAGACATCGGGATTCGCCTGTTTCGCCTGTTTCACCTGTTTCGCTTGTTTCACCTGTTTCAGGTGAAACAGGTGAAACAGGTGAAACATTCTATTGCCTGCTGATCTTGGTGAGGAGGTCGGCGACGGCGGCTTCCGGTGTGGGGTTGGAGGCGAGACATTTGATAAACTGCGAACCGATGATCGCTCCGCTGCTGTAGCGGCATGCCTCGTCATACGTCACTTTGTTGGAGATGCCGAACCCGATCAGACGCTGATGTTTCAGGTTCATGTCGTTGATACGACGGAAGTAACCTAACTGTTCCTCATTGAAACGGTCACGCGCACCGGTGGTGGATGCTGCCGACACCATGTAGATGAATCCTTCGCAATTCTCATCAATCAGACGGATGCGTTCTTCAGAGGTCTCCGGAGTGATGAGCATGATCATCGGCAGGTCATAACGGTCGCTCAGTGCCTTATATTCACTCATATATATGTCAAAGGGTAGGTCGGGGATGATCACGCCGTCAATGCCAGATTCCTTTGCCCTACGGAAGAAATTTTCCGCACCCATCTGCATTATAGGATTGATGTAGCCCATTGCGATGAAAGGGGTATCGGGGTTATCCTCCCGTGCTTCCTTCACTTGGTCGAGGAGAAGCGAGAGCGTCATGCCGTTACGCAGAGCAACTGTGCCGCTGTTCTGGATAACGACACCATCCGCCATAGGGTCGGAGAATGGTATGCCCACCTCAATCATATCTACGCCATTCTTGCAGAGGGCATTGATGATGCCGACGGTGGAGTCTAACGCCGGATAGCCGGCAGTGAAGTAAACGGAGAGAAGGTCTGTGGTTTTGTTATTCAATAGATTGGTAAGACGGTTCATATTTGGGGAGTATTGTTTTAATGGTTTTAGGAATCTTGAAAGCAATTCGATATCCTTGTAGCCGGGACGCGATTCGAAACGGCTGTTGATGTCGATGCCGATAAGGTGAGGATGCCGTAGGAGAGCGATTGCCGACGTATCGTCTGGTCCGATCCCGCCGCTCAGAAGGAAATCAGTCGTTATATCGGCTTCATCAAGCAGATTCCAATCGAATTTCTTCCCTGAGCCCCCTTTCGAGGCTGCGGCTGTGTCGAGAAGTAGCATATCAGCTACCCTTTCATATCGGGAGATAAGCTCCATGCTCTCTTTCCCATGTATAGGAATCGCCTTGATTATTTTCAGCCCCTTCGCTTTCAGCCACGCGCATGTGTCGGGAGATTCCTCACCATGCAGCTGCATGGTGCGTATGCCGTATCTGTCGGCGATAGAGAGAAGGTCGGCCGCCGGAGCATTCACAGTCACCGCCACAGGTTCTATCCCCGCAGGCAATTGACTTATAATCTCGGGATCGATACCGATACAGTTGCGTGGAGAGGGGGGATAGAATATAAATCCCATGAAGTCGGGATGCAAGGCTGCGACGTCGGCAACGTTATCCCTGTCGCGCATCCCGCAAATCTTTATACGCAGTTTCTCGGTCATGATTCGCAAACACTTATGAATTCTTTCAATGTGTCGCCCGGTGAGGTAGTTGACATGAAAGCCTCACCGATCAGGAATCCGTCGAATCCCAAGCCTTTGAGTTGCAAGATATCATCGGGTGTGTGTATGCCGCTTTCCGCAATCTTCACAGCATCTGCCGGCAACGAGTCGATTAGACGGGCAGAGTGGGAGATGTCGGTGGCGAATGTCGAGAGGTTACGGTTGTTGATCCCCACCATATCGGCATCTTTCGGCACTATTGCCGCCTCTTCGGCAGAATGGACCTCCACGAGAGTCTGTAGCCCTATGAAGTGGGCAATATCGTTGAAATCCTTCAGGTCCTCCTCGCTAAGCATGGAAGCGATCAGCAACACGGCATCGGCACCAAGAAGTTTGGCATAATGGATCTGGTATTCATCCACGATAAATTCCTTACGGAGAATGGGGAGTGATGGAGCCGCCACGCGTGCCATAGACAGATCCACCAGTGAGCCTCCGAAGAAGGGTGTGTCGGTAAGCACCGACATGGCTGCCGCGCCGTTGGCTGCGTATGCCGTTGCCACCTTCCCCACGTCGCTCATCGGTGCAATCTCACCCCGTGATGGGGAGCGGCGTTTATGTTCGGCTATGATTGCCACCGGATGGCTCAGTATGGAATCGCGCAAGGAGAGAATCTCCCTATTGCCTGCCTCCGACGAGCATATCAGATCAGTGATGCCAAACACCTGTTTCAACGCTGCCACCTCACGACGTTTCGTGGCGGCGATCTTCTGAATTATATCCTCTTTCATCGTCTTCAGCTGTTGAGTTCTACAAATTTACGGAAACTGTCGAAAGCCGCGCCACTCTCCAATGATTCGCGAGCCTCCCTCACTGCCGATGCTATCGGCAACTCCGGGTTTAACGTGTGGATCGCGAAGGCTGCGTTCGCTATCACGCAGTTCTTTTTCGCATCGGATGCCTTGTTGGAAAGCACTGAGTCAAACACTTCCGCCGCCTCCCTGACGGTGTCGCCGCCATAAAGATCCTTCTGTGTGGCGGTGTCAAGACCGAGATCCTTTGCCTCCATCACCTTCTCGGAACTGTTGGTGACAACCTTGAATGGGGACGTGAGTGAGATCTCGTCATATCCGTCGAGAGAATGCACTATCGTGCAGTTGATACCCTCATTCTGCGCTATGTAGCGGTAAAGACGCATGAGTTTCAGATTATATACGCCAAGAAGCTGATTCTTAGGCAGGGTAGGGTTGACGAGCGGACCGAGCATATTGAAGAATGTGCGCATCTTCAGTGAGCGACGTACCGGACCGACGCTCTTCAACGCCGGGCTGAAGAATGGGGCATGGAGGAAACTTACGCCACACTCTTCAAGCGAACGATGCAGCTTGTCGGGGTCTGCGGTGAACTTCACGCCATGTTCTTCAAGCACGTTTGACGCGCCCGACACGGAGCTTGCGCCATAGTTGCCATGCTTCACCACCTTGCGCCCGGTGCCTGCCACTACGAAGCATGATGCTGTAGAGATGTTGAACGTGTTCTTACCGTCGCCGCCGGTCCCCACTATGTCGATGGTGTCGGCGTCGCCGAAATCCACTGCCACGCGGCGTTGCAGGATTGCATCGCGGAAACCTGTAAGTTCATCGGGAGTGATGCTGCGCATGAGGAATACGGTCATGAAAGCCGATAGCTGATTGTCGTTGTATTTGCCGTCGGCAATGTTGAGCATTATGTCGTGCGCCTCCTCGCGGGTAAGGCTCTTATGTTCAAAAAGGTTAGATAATATCTTGTTCATATCCTAATGTTTTTTGGAAAATTCCTGATTTAAGTTTCGCAAGTTTTCCAACTTGCTTCACTTAAATGGTTTAAGGTTTAATGTTTATGGTTTATGATCATTAAATTTTGTATAATGAAAAGATTCGTGGATTTTCGTAAATCTTAAACCTTAAACTATAAACTTTAAACCACTGAAGTGAAGCTTGCGAAACTTCAGTTACTGACCATTTCAAAATCCTGGTCAGTGCATTAAGAAATTGCTGATGATTTTATTGCCGCCCGGAGTCAGGAGGGATTCCGGATGAAACTGCACTCCGTGGATGTCGAAATCCTTATGCCTTAACGACATTATCTTACCGGCGTCGTCGACCGATGTGACCACGAGAGATTCCGGAAGATTCTTTTCGCTGACTATCCATGAGTGGTAGCGTCCTACGGGGAAGTCGTTGCCCATACCCTTCACTATGTAGTCGTCGGCAATAACGTGGGTCATGGTCTGCACGCCGTGATAAACGTCGTCAAGATTCTCCAGGGTCGCGCCGAAGTTCTCTCCGATAGCCTGATGCCCGAGGCATACGCCCAATATCGGTTTCTTGCCTGCATATTCGCGCAGAAGCTCCGGCAGGATACCGGCTTCGGAGGGTATGCCCGGTCCCGGGGAGATTATTATTTTGTCAAACTCATCAATTTCCGGCAGTGTGATCTTATCGTTGCGCACGACTGTGGGGGTGATGCCGAGTTCGCGCACTGCATGCACTATATTATACGTGAATGAGTCGTAGTTGTCGAGTATAAGAAGTTTCATATCTTTTCGGGGGATTATGCGTTGAATGATTCAGCTTTGGCTACCGCCTTGACGAGTGCGCCCAGCTTGTTGTTGGTCTCGCAGAGTTCGCTGTGTGGTATGGAACGCGCCACCACTCCGGCACCCGCCTGTGAATAAAGACGGTTGTCTTTGCTCAGGAAGCTGCGTATGGTGATTGCCTGGTTGATTGATCCGTCGAATCCGAACGTACCGATACATCCGGCGTAGGTGACGCGGCTGTGAGGCTCTAACTCATTGATGATCTGCATGGCCCTTACCTTGGGCGCACCGCTGAGGGTGCCGGCAGGGAATGTGTCGCCGAAAAGACGGTAGACATCGGCATCTTCCGGCAACTGTGCCTTAACGCGGCTCACCATGTGGATCACGTGGGAATAGAATTGTATCTGTTTCAGATACTCCACGCTCACCTTCCCACCGCTGCGGCTCAGATCGTTGCGGGCGAGATCCACGAGCATGATATGCTCTGCATTCTCCTTAGGGTCTTTCAACAGAAGTTCGGCAAGCTCTCGGTCTTTCTTGTCGTCGCCGGTGCGTCGGAATGTGCCGGCGATCGGGTCGATATACGCCTCGCGGTCTGCCGTAACGCGAAGGTGGGTTTCGGGCGATGATCCGAACACCTTGAAGCTGCCGAAGTCAAAGAAGAATAGGTAGGGGGAGGGGTTGACGGAGCGCAATGCGCGATATACGTTGAATTCATCGCCGGTGAAGCCTTGGGAGAAGCGGCGGGAGGGTACGATCTGGAATACATCGCCACGGCGTGCGTGGGCGATACCTTTAGCCACCATCTCCTCAAACTCCTCATCCGTGACAGTGGATTCGAGGTCGTTGAGGGCACGGAAGGGGTAGGTGGCGATATTATTGTTGCGGATAATCGACACCAGTTCATCGCTGTGGGGTTTGTCGTCCTCCGGCACATTCTCAATGATGGTCAGTTCATTGCGGAAATGATTCATCTGTATCACGAAGCGATATAGAAGATACTGCATGTCGGGGATGTCGGCAAATTTAGCCTCCTTGGGCTGTATGGGCACTGACGGCTCGAAGTAGCGCACGGCATCATACGACGTGAATCCGAATAGTCCGTTAAAGAGTTTTGCTTCCGTTGCGCTGTCGCTGAACGTCTGTATGTAGTCACGCAGGGCGGAAGTCACGTCTTTTGCGGGTGTGCGGGTCTCGGTGCCGTCGGGATAGCGACAGATGATCTCCTCATTCAGCACTGTGAAAGAGCCTATGGGGTCAACGCCGATAAGCGACATGGAGTTTTGCGATGTATGGTAGTCCGAGCTCTCAAGAAGCGCGGAGCAGGGGTAGAGGTCTCTGACCTTCAGGTAAAGTCCGACCGGGGTTTCAAGGTCGGCTGATAAGATGGTTATATGCTGGGTCATTGCAGTTTAGGTTTATGGTTCGGTTTATACGGAACCCCTCGCCCATGGGCTCGGGCACGGGACTCCAGAGAACTGAGCGGCAATGCTTTCACTCCCCTTTTAGGGGGTTGGGGGCTGTGTGTGGCAGTATTGGGTGGTTAATTCTTCTGTGCTTTCTCGTAGCTCATCATGTCTTTGTCGCCGCGTCCGGATACGTTGATGACCACGATGTCGTCGGGGCGGAACTTGCGTTGGTCAAGCACGGCAAGAGCATGAGAGGATTCCAGGGCGGGGATTATGCCTTCGGTGCGTGTGAGGCGGAAAGCGGCATCGAGTGCCTCGCTGTCGGTGACAGCGGCTACTTCCGAACGACCTGTGGAGGCGAGGTAGGCGTGAAGCGGACCAACTCCCGGGTAATCCAGACCGGCAGAGATGGAATATGGCTCCGTGATCTGTCCGTCTTCGGTCTGCATCACGAGAGTGCGAGCCCCGTGGATTATACCCTCCTTGCCGAGACGAATCGTGGCGGCACTCATTCCGGAGTCTACACCTAATCCGGCTGCTTCAGCGGCAATCAGTTTTACCGACGGCTCCTTGATAAAATGATAGAACGCGCCTGCCGCGTTGCTTCCGCCGCCGATGCATGCTATCACATAGTCGGGTAATTCTCTGCCTGTTTGCTTTTTCAGTTGCTTCCGTATCTCGCGGCTGATGACCGACTGGAAACGTGCCACCATCTGCGGGTAGGGGTGTGGACCTACGGTGCTGCCGATCACGTAGAACGTGTCGGACGGGTTGCAACACCAGTCGCGTATCGCCTCGTTGGTGGCATCCTTCAGGGTCTTGTTGCCTGATTCCACTGGCACTACTTTCGCGCCGAGCATCTTCATGCGTTCCACGTTGGGCTGCTGGCGTGCCACATCGGTGGCACCCATATAGACGATGCACTCCAGCCCCATGAGGGCGCATACGGTGGCTACCGCCACACCATGTTGCCCGGCACCTGTCTCCGCGATGATGCGGCTCTTTCCCATCCTTTTGGCAAGCAGCACACTGCCGATGGCATTGTTGATCTTGTGCGCACCCGTGTGGCAGAGGTCTTCGCGCTTCAGATATATGTTGGTGTTATAATGCGCGGAAAGACGCTTGGCATGATAGAGGGGAGTGGGTCGCCCTACGTATTCGCTGAGCAATTCTTCATATTCTGCAATAAATTCAGGATCATCAATATATTTCAAGAAAGCCTGATGCAGTTTCTCCACATTGGAATGGAGTATTTCGGGGATATATGCGCCGCCGAAATTACCATAGTATCCGTTTTCGTCTACTGGAAGGCATGGATCTGTATTCATTATATAGTGGGGTTTATTGTTTATTGTTTATGGTTTATTGTTTAGGGGGGGACCCTTTCAGTGGGTTAGGGGTCTAAAAACAGGCAGCCACCGGAAACGTCTTCCGATGGCTGCTGTAAGGTTATTCTTAACCGATATTCATATCATACATACACACGGTCATTGCCATCGGAGATTATCACCGATGCGCCACCAATTCTGTATGTTTATACTGTTTATCATATAGTGCTTTCAAATTTATGCCGCAAAATTATAGACATTTTTACAATAAAGCAAATTTTTGATGTGAAAAGTTCAGATAAGATTGAAATTTTTTTATTTGGGCTGAGGCTTTAATGCATAATTATGCATTAAAGCATTATCATTATCGTCAATACTGACAATACTGACAATATTGACAATAGTGACAATTTGTCAATACTGTCAATACTGACAGAAAAGACAGAAAAGACAGAATTGACAGAGACTGCATCAATGGCAATATTTGTCAATATAATATCGTTAGGAAAGGAAATTCGTTTTTTTGTTGGAGATATGAGGCGGAATCGTTATATTTGCGGATTATTGCTTCACTTGAAATATATCGGCTATGGATAAGGATTATGACAGCATTATCAATGAGCGCGCTCAGCACGTGTTTGATGTAATGGCTCCGCGCACGTCAGACGAGGATTTAGTCAGGCTGCGTGACGCTTTTGAACTCGCACGCGAGGCTCATGCCCCGCAAGTAAGAAAGACAGGAGAACCCTACATACTGCATCCGATAGCCGTGGCGTCGATTGCTGCGGAAGAACTTAATCTTGACGTAAACTCCATAATTGCCGCTTTCCTCCACGACGTGGTGGAAGACACCCCGCATCCGATTGAGGAGATTTCAACCCGCTTCGGCGATGACGTGGCATTCCTTGTCAACGTCCTTACCAAGAAGGAGAAGAAGAATTACGACATGAGTAAGCAAGTTGATAATTTCAAGCAGATTCTCAGCGCGATACAGCACGACATACGTCCTATAATGGTGAAGCTTGCCGATCGTCTGCACAATATGCGCACGCTCTCTTCAATGGGTCCCGACAAGCAGATGAAGATAGCCGGAGAGACGGATTATTTCTATGCTCCACTCGCCAACCGTCTGGGGCTTTATCATGTCAAGACCGAACTGGAAAACCTTAGCTTCCGATTCCGTTGTCCGCATGATTTTGAGGAGATTTCGCATCTCATAGAGAATGACAGGCATCAGCAGCATGAGCGTCTCGAACGTTTCCGGGTGCAGCTGGAGTCAACGTTGGCTGAGGCGGGTATGTCGGTGAAGGTTGCCGTGGAATATAGGGAGCCTTATAGCATCTGGCGGAAGATGAGAAAATTCGGGGATGATTTCAACCATCTTAAATATAGGCATTTCACGGATATCATCTTCAAGACGGCGGAGGGTATGGACGATAAGGAGACTGCGTTGCATATCTATTCAATATTGACCGACCGATTCAAGGAGAAACCGGGTGGCATATCAAACTATATAGATTCGCCGAAAGAGAACGGCTACCAGAGTTTCCATGTGAAACTGCTGGCGGATTTCGGACGTTGGCAGGAGGTGCATATCTCCAGTGAGAGGATGGTTCGCAATTCCAGACTCGGGTATCGGGCAGAACGTTCGCAGGATTATATCGGACGTTGGGTGGATAAGTTCCGTGGTGTGTTGCGTGAGATATCAAGTCATACGGAGGGGATTGACTTCATGGAGAAAGTGACGTCTACATTCTACAACGATGACATAATGGTGTTCACCCCCAAGGGGAAGGCAGTGGTGCTGCCTCAGAAATCATCATTGCTTGATTTCGCCTACGAGATATCTACCGAGCTTGGAAACCATGCCAAATATGCGCGTGTAAACGGATTCCTTTCCTCAATGAAATCTGCATTGCGGAGAGGAGACGTGGTGGAGATCTTCACCGACCCCAACGTGCATCCTAAAAAGGAATGGCTCGACATTGTGGTGAGCTACAAGGCAAAGGAAGCTATCGAATCATATCTTGCGGCGCAACCCGCCCCGAAATTCTACCGTTGTGAATGCTGCCTGCCTATACCCGGGGAGGAGGTGGTGGGATTCCGCGATAAGAAAGGGACCCTTACCATCCATAAACGCGATTGTCCGATAGCAATAAGGCTCGCCTCTCAGTTTGGCGATGACATAGTGAGTGTGGAATTTGAGCCCGACGACACGCTATATCCGGTCACAGTCACCGTGAAGGCGGTCGACAGGTTTCATCTCTTCCTGGACGTGGTGGATTGCATATCCAATAAGCTTAACCTGAACATCGACTCATATAATTCCACTTGTGAGGACTCTATCGTCACGAGTCAGCTTTCGTTTGGAGTGCACTCCTACGAGGAGCTTCAGAAAATAATAAGTCATATATATGGGATAAGAGACGTGGATGAGGTGAAGCGCAAATTGAAATGATTAAGGAAAAATTTTTTAATAATTATATTAAGAAATACGGAAAATTTTAATATATTTGCAAAAATATATTGTTCCCGTAACCAAATTAAATACCTGACGAAGTGAGACGTTTTTATTTTACAATAATTGCTCTGGTTGCTATCTTTTGTTGCCAGGCAGCCGATGAAAATTACACGTACTTGTTCAGAAGAGAAGAGTCGCGTCGTCTTGCCGACACCTTGAAATCAGCGAAGTCGGCAAAAGACAGTATCCGTATCCTGTATGATATCTTTGATCTTCTGGAGTATGACAACAAGACCCAGGCGGCATGGAAGTTGCTTGATGTGGCAAAGAGAAACAAGGAGTATGACGTGGTGTGTGATATCGTGCCGCATATCGCCGTGATGGAGTCGCGCGACAGCGTGATGCTTGACAAGTTGCTCGCAATTGTCTCGGAGCTGCCCGAAAGCAACATGAAGCGCGGTGTGGAGCTTTTCGTGAATGTGGAAAAGGTGGGATGCGATGCATATTACATGCCGTTAGAGCAGCGGCGTCATGCAGTGGTGGAATATGCGAAGGAAGACCTCAATTTTAAGAACGACATATACCAGGACATATTTGACCTTTACAGAATGGTGATATTTATACGCTACACCAGTAAAGGGAGTATGTATCTCGAATATCTCGCACGTCTTGAGAAGATGATAGAGGATCTTCCGGAGGAGAGCAAGTTCTTGCGTAACCTGTTCTACACCACTGCTGCCAACTTCTACAGCAACAACGGATTCCCCGACAAAGCGATAGCCTCTGACAGAAAGCTGCTCGAGATAATTAAGAATCTGGAGAGACATTATAAATCTGTAGGGAGAAAATACCGTAGTCTCGACCGCAACTACTATATATGCTATCGCAGGATGCTGCGCAATTATAAGGCCCTTGACCTGAAGGAGGTGAAGCATATTTATGCGGAATGCGCACGCCTTGCCGAAAACGACATCGACATCAGAAAGGCATTTTATGAGGACCGCCGCACCACGGCATATCGCCTTATGGCCGAACGGAAATATGCCGATGCAATACCGTATATAAAGCATGCCCTCGAAATCGTGGACGACGACAATATCCGCCAGTTCTTCCTTAACATGATGGTGGAGGCGTCTGATTCAGTCGGCGACAAGGAGCTTCTTCTCTCAAGCCTTAAGGAATATAATGAGTTGCTCCACAATAAACTCTCTAAAAAAGCCGAGGAGACAATGGCTGAGCTGGCTATAAGATACGATGTCAACAACCTCAAGTCAGACATGACGGAACTTGAGCTTCAGAAAAGGGATATTGAGCTGAGTACAAATCAGAAAATCATCACCGTGTCGCTTGCTGCGCTTTTCCTCCTGGCGATAGCATTGATGCTGCTTTATCGCAGCCATTTCAAGCAGTTGCAGAAAAACCGTGATCTTGAGGAGGCTAACGAGAGATTGCGTAATGATATGGAGAGCCTGCTCAGTAAGGATATCCCGGCAGGCACCGTGGATCTCAAGGTGCGGAGCGATGCCCCGCACAGATAAGTATGCCGGGATGCCACCCGCCGACAGTATTAAATAAGCGGCATGTGCCGTTATCATATTAATCTTAAAATTTAAAATACCATGGACAATTTATTGTTTTGGATTGTGCCTGCGGCATCGATAGTCGCTCTTCTGTTTGCCCGTATATTCTATGTGGGCATGATGAAGGAGAGTGAGGGCACGGAGCGTATGGCACGCATCGCGTCGCACGTTAGGACAGGCGCAATGTCGTATCTGCGCCAGCAGTATAAGATCGTGGGGGTAGTCTTCATTATCCTCGCTATCGTGTTTGCAATCATGGCGTATGGCTTCCAGCTCCAGAATGCATGGGTGCCTGTGGCGTTCCTGACGGGCGGTTTCTTCTCCGGGCTGGCAGGTTTCCTCGGAATGAAGACAGCCACTAATGCGTCGGCACGCACGGCAAATGCCGCACAGCGTTCGCTCGATAGCGGATTGAGAGTGGCGTTCCGGTCGGGTGCCGTAATGGGGCTTGTCGTTGTCGGACTCGGACTCCTCGACATATCATTCTGGTATATCATCCTCGACCGCTTCATGGACGTGACCGGTCCGCAGAAACTTACTGCCATTACCACCACGATGCTCACCTTCGGTATGGGAGCATCGACGCAGGCTCTTTTCGCCCGTGTGGGTGGGGGCATATATACGAAGGCTGCCGACGTGGGTGCAGACCTTGTGGGTAAGGTGGAAGCCGGAATCCCGGAGGATGACCCGCGCAACCCCGCCACGATTGCCGATAACGTAGGTGATAATGTGGGCGACGTGGCTGGCATGGGTGCCGACCTGTATGAATCTTATTGTGGCTCAATATTGGCTACAGCTGCCCTCGGTGCGGCTGCTTTCATGAACACCGGCGACGAGGTAATGCAGCTGAAGGCAGTGATGGCTCCGATGCTGATAGCGGCTGTCGGTATACTCCTTTCCATCGTGGGTATCTTCTGCGTGCGGACGAAGGAGAACGCCAATATCCGCGAATTGCTCGGATCGTTGTCGTTGGGCACAAATCTCAGCTCGATACTGATTGTCGGTGCTACATTCCTTATCCTTTGGGCTCTTGGGATTGATAATTGGGCATGGATCTCATGTGCAGTGGTGGTAGGTCTGATTGTCGGCATCGTCATCGGGCGTGCCACGGAATACTATACTTCCCAATCATATAAGCCTACGCAGCGTCTGTCGGAGAGCGGCACGACTGGACCCGCCACAGTGATTATCTCCGGAATAGGTCTCGGCATGATCTCCACCGCCATACCGGTGATTGCCGTGGTTGTCGGCATCATCTTGAGCTATTGGTTTGCTTCCGGCTTTGATTTCACCAACGTCGGCATGGGGCTTTACGGCATAGGCATAGCCGCCGTCGGCATGCTCTCCACGCTCGGAATAACTCTTGCCACTGATGCCTACGGACCGATTGCCGACAATGCCGGTGGCAATGCGGAGATGTCGGGTCTTGGTGAGAACGTGCGTCGCCGCACCGATGCCCTCGACTCGCTCGGTAATACCACGGCTGCTACCGGAAAGGGCTTCGCAATCGGTTCGGCTGCATTGACAGGACTCGCGCTGCTTGCCTCTTATATAGAGGAGATACGTATAGGTATGGCACGTCTGGGTGAGACGTTCATACAGATAGGTGACCGTGCCGTGGATCTGCATCAGGCTTCATTCACGGATTTCATGACGTATTTCGATGTCAACCTTATGAATCCGAAAGTGCTTTCGGGCATGTTCATAGGTTCGATGATGGCATTCCTTTTCTGTGGACTTACGATGAATGCCGTAGGACGTGCTGCCGCCCACATGGTGGAGGAGGTGCGCAGGCAGTTCCGCGAGATAAAGGGTATTCTTGAAGGTAAGGCAGAGCCGGATTATGCGCGTTGCGTGCGTATATCCACCAAGGGTGCGCAGCAGGAGATGATATTCCCATCGGTGCTTGCAATCGTGGTGCCCATATTGATAGGCGTCATCTTCGGAGTGCCGGGCGTCATCGGACTTCTGACAGGCGGACTCTCCGCAGGCTTTGTGCTCGCAATCTTCATGGCGAATGCCGGAGGTGCGTGGGACAACGCGAAGAAATACGTGGAGGAGGGTAACTTCGGAGGCAAGGGTTCCGACGTACATAAGGCTACGGTGGTAGGCGATACGGTAGGCGACCCGTTCAAGGATACGTCCGGTCCGTCGCTCAACATCCTTATAAAACTGATGTCGATGGTGGCAATCGTGATGGCAGGTCTGACCGTGGCATGGTCACTCTTCTGAAATTTTTATTGATAATAAGGAACTTAAGTGATGAATGGCGACTGACATATAGTCTGTCGCCATTCATTATTGTTTTGATCCTGATTTCTCTGCGATGATCACGCCGATGATCGTTATTGCCGCTCCGATAATCGCCATGACCGACAGCGGTTCGTGGAGGAAGATCACCGCCGTGATTATCGTGCCGATAGGGTTGAAATAGATGTAATTTGAGGCTTTGTCCGGACCGATTGCCTTAATTACGCGGTTCCATACGGCAAAGCATACAAAAGAGGCGAGCACTCCGAGAAACAGAAGATTGCCATATACTTCTGGACGATATAAAAGATGCAAATCCAATCCGTGACCGGAGAACGGGATATAGAGGGCGATTGTAAGCAGACCATAGAAGAAGACCTTCCGCGTGATGAACAGGGTGGAATATCCTCTCTTGATAAGCACTTTCATAAGGATGCTATACACCGCCCAGCATAATGCGGCAATGATGGTGAGAATATCCCCGACGGGAGCAACATGGAAGGAGGTGTCGCCGTTCAGCACTACAAGCACCACGCCCGCCAAGGCAAGGAGTGAGCCGCCTATCATGTTCTTGCTGAGTTTCTGCCGATAGATGAGTGCCGACAGAGCGATTGTCAGAAGTGGGGTAGTGGAAATAAGGATAGAGACATTCGTGGCATACGTGAAACGCAGTGCGGTATTCTCCGTGAAGAAATAGAGCGAACCGCCTGTCAACCCGGCAAAAAACAGAAGCAACTCATCCTTCGCCGACTTCGCGAATAGACGGTCGCGGGCAATGAACAGAATCAACACGTATGCAATAAAGAAACGATAGAAGAATATATTCTCCGGCGACAGCCCGGCAAGGATAAGCACTTTCGTCGACACAAAAGTAGTAGACCACACACAAGCCGTAAGCAGAGCCACGACATGATACCTCCACAACGGAGTCTTGTCCGTATGACGGACACAATCCAGCTTAGTCATGATTCAAAAAAATACAAAGCGCAAAATTACAAAAAAGAAAGAAGAAAAGATAATATTTGGGTTGATTCTTTGTGCACACGCGGTGTCAAGAAGTATTTTGGGGAGTGGAATTGTTAAAACCGGATTGATTTTAAGTTAATTTGTTAAATAACGGAATTTTTTGATTGATTTTTTTGGATGGAATAAATATTTCTTACTAAATTTGCCGTACCGACATTCCGAAGCCCACTGTCGTGGGCATGAGGGGTGGGTGGTAAATTACATAATTATCTAAAGCGTTACTTTACGCTAATTCTTGACGGATTGGAACTTCGCAACTTTCATCTGTAGGTCAGGATTAGAAGCAGTAGACGCCGCATGGATATGATTACCGTGCATGTAAGGCTAAACGCGCGAGCGTTTAGTCTTGCAGACTGCATATTATCATAATTTGCGTGGGCTTCACTGTTGTCATCTTACCTACAAGGGCAATGCGAAGGCCCCAATCCAAGAGATGGCAACAAGACAGGTTCCCACGCTTTCATGTTTTTAATACCCCTCGTATCGGGAACTAAGAGGGATGCAGACTTATCACGCATTATGCTTACTGACTTATTTATACTAACTGACCATCGACATAAACGCAATTCGCATGCGTCACTCCCTGTACTTGCATTGTCTGATCAAAATCTGACCATTGACAAGGGGGGCTACATCGGAAATTGAAATCTCCGTACTCCTCCCTCATCAATGATAATGATATTGAAAGGCTCATATCTGATTTTCTTCAATAGAAGTCTGAATTTTTCTACCAACAGAAAAAACAACACCTTCTTTTCCCGAAATTCAAGTATAAGTTCGCAATTATCACTCCATTTATATCCAGATAATCACATCTTACTTACCCATCATATACCAATCAGAATATATTAAGCGATGAAATCAATATTAATATCCATCGTGCTGCTCGCCCTCTTCCTCTCTCCCGGCGCAGCCGCTCAACAGATAGCCCTCAAGACCAACCTACTATACGATGCCACTACGACACCTAACCTTGGTCTTGAGTTTGGCTTATCCTCCAAATCCTCTTTGAATATAGTCTACGGTTTGAATCCTTGGAAATTCAGTACCGATACTCATGGCGAGAGGTTTGTCAAGCATTGGGTGGTGATGCCGGAATACAGATGGTGGACTTGTACGACTATGAATGGTCATTTCTTCGGCGTGCATGCCATGGGCGGACAGTTGAATGTCTCAAATGTGAGCTTGCCGGTTCCCGGAGTATTCTTTAGTGGACTGAATCTGAAGAATGCAGCGCGAGATGGACGCTATCAAGGGATTTTTGCCGGTGCCGGATTGACTTATGGATACCAGTATCCGCTGTCAAAGCATTGGAATATTGAAGGAGAAATCGGAGTAGGTTATGCTCATCTGTGGTATGATCAATATCCCTGTGGTGACTGCGGCACTAAAATATCTACCGGAGATGCCAATTATTTGGGTCTTACTAAATTAGGACTCTCCATAATGTATGTTTTCTGAAAATGACATAACGGATGGATTAAGTTCGCTCTTAACATGTAAAAAGACATTTCAGGACTACGAAAAATAAGCCAATATGAAACATATAAACTGCATAAAACGATATATACTGATATCCGGAATCCTCATCCCCGGTATCGCATTTGGCGTCACACCCAACGAAATCGAGATTGAGAATGCGCTTGCCTTACCCGTGAACGACAATCTTAAATTCAGTGCTGACATAGTGCTTGATGATCTTCGCGTCGGAGCAAACCGTCAGGTGTATATCACTCCGATATTGGAGGATGGCAACGGTAATTCGGCTACACTCCCTTCCACTCTTGTCAATGGTCGCACAATGCAGATCCTGTGGGAAAGGGGTGCGGTGAAAGTTCCCGCCAATTACGAAAACGGTGTGCAGACTACCGTGAGACGTAATAATGGGAAACCGCAGCAGATAAACTACAATGCAGCTTTGCCGATGGAGAAATGGATGTGGAGTCCGTCTGCATCAGTGAGATGGGTAGTTGACTCATGTGGGTGCGGACATTTCAATGGCTCTGTGATAAAGAAGCAGGAGCTCCTGTCGCTCAATCCCGCCGAGAAGATGAGGGCTTCTTATCTTGTGCCGGCAATCGCGCCACTCCCCGTGACGATTCATGAAGGGAAGGCTCAGGTGCAATATGAGGTGAACCGTTCCGACCTTCATTCCGCCCCCTACGTCTGTGCCAACGGACAGGTGATCGACAACCGTTTTGAACTCAAGATTATTGATGATTCCATATCAAATGCATTGAGCAACAAGAATATGGAGATTTCAAAGATAAAGATATGCGGATATGCTTCTCCCGATGGTTCATACGTGGGTAATGAGCAGCTATCCACAGAGCGTTCCCGTTCGTTGGCTGAATACGTGGCTTCAAGATATAATCTGACGGATGATAAGGCGGAATATTCCGCAGTCGCGGAAAACTGGAAAGGGTTCCGTGATATTGTGGAGATCGACACTCGTCTTTCCAATGAGCAGAGGAATGCCCTTTTGAAGCTGATTGACCGTCCGGCATACGGCCCATCGGATTACGATGCCAAGGAGAAAGAATTAAGGACCTCTCCGGAATTCCGGTCATTATACAGCAGTATAATCTTGCCTGAATGGTTCCCGCTTTTGCGAACCACCCGATTTGAGATAGAGACACGCCTGAAGCCCCTTGACGATGCTCAATTGGCTGAGGTGATAACGACCGATCCCGATAAGATGTCACTCAATCAGATGTTCAGGGTCTCGAAGTTATATCCCGAAGGTTCGGAAGAGTTTAACGATGTGATTCAAATCATGCTCAAATATTATCCCGAGGATGAGGCTGCCAATCTTAATGCCGCGTCTGCTGCATTGAAGATGGGCAATCTTGATGAGGCGGAGGTGTATCTGAAAAAAGCCGGTGATTCGAAGGAGGCATGGAATGCGAGGGGTATACTTGCCACGTGGAGAGGAGATATGGATGCTGCCCGCGATTGCTTCCGGAAGGCCGGAGCGTTGTCGGAAGCTGCCAAGAACCTTGAAATGCTCGGAAACTGATTTTCTCATAGCCTTTTTTACATTGTATTCTACCTTTTAGGAGTCCCGATTCGGCGACCCCATGGGTTTTGCATACTTGAAATAAACGGTCATTTATCGTGAATTTAAAGATAATATATAATATATCAATAATTTACATAATTAACATAAAGCAATAACAATTAATTTGTAATCTTATGAAGAAAAGATTCTATTACGGAGCGATGGCCACAGGCCTCGTCTTCACGGCTTGTTCATCGGAGGCATTGAACGAACCGGACAACCGTCCGGCAGAAGCCGATCAGACACTCTACGTGAAAATGGCAATTCACGGAGATGACCTCAACGGTACACGTGCCGGCGATACCAACGGAGCACCTGACGCAGAAGGTGACTTTGAAGCAGGTGTAGGTGCTGAATCAGAGATTAAAAATGCCTATTTCGTTTTCTATGACGCTGCAGGCAAACAGGTAGGAGACATTGTTCAGATCAATCTTGACAAAGCAACGACCGGTGTTGATGGCGCAACAGTTGAAAAATACTATGAAAGTGTTGTTCCTGTGAGCATCCGTAAGGGTGAACTTGACCCGGCACAAGTGGTCTGCTACATCAACCCGATTTCACCTGCTGAATTGCAGAATCCCCTCAGCGAGATAGAGACTGTGACTCGTGAAATGGCCGTTTCCGGCAGTGATAATAAGCTCTTCCCAATGAGCAACTCTGTTTACTATACTTCCACTGAAAATGGTACGAAACCTCAGATTGCAGTTCCTGTGGCTACAGACCAATTGTTTGACACCGAAAAGGAAGCTTTGGAAGCAACGAATAAGGCAATCGACGTTTATGTAGAGCGTTATGCTTCCAAACTTAAATTCACATCCAAAGATGCGGAGGCATACGAAACACATACAATGTTGAATGGAGAAGAGGTGCCTGTCTCTCTTTCATTTGTAGCAGAAAAGTGGGCTCTTAATGCAGAGTCTAAGAAGACATACGTGGTTAAATCATTCCGTAAGGAGTCAGCAGAAGGTATAATCCTCCCGGATGATTACACTTATAATGATCTTAATACTGCAATTAATGGGACGTTATCCACTGCAGACTCTTGGGTATGGAATAATGCTGATTATCATCGTTCATATTGGGGTATGTCTCCGGCTTATTTCACTGCTACATATCCTGAGGTGGCTGGTGATGTTAATGACAACTCGTTGCAGACTTATTATACCTACAATGATTTGACTAAGGAAAATAGTAAAGTTGGTTATCCAACTACTGATACAGATGCTAAATATTTCAAGGAGACAACTGTTGGTTTGAAGGCACTTGACTCAAAGAACCCGGCAGCTGCAATGCCTTCAGTTATACTCGTAGGTAAATACAAACTTTCTGTAAATGGTACTGAAGTTGAAGGTAATCCTGATTTCTATACTTATCTTAAAGGTAGTGATGGTAAACCTTTGGTTTATTTTGCTGCTAACGATGGTACTGCTGATAGCAAGGTTGCCGGTGGAGAAAGTATGTTGAAACGTTTCATTAATCAGGTAACAGTCTTATATAAACGAGTTAATTATGGAACAGAGGAAGCTCCGAAATACAGATATGTACGTCTTAACCCAACAGTTGCTGCTGATTTAGCTATGATGGTTGGTGCGCTTAAAATTGATCGTCCGACTGAGGCTGTTCTTAAAAATCCTACTACTACTGAGGGTTATGATGAAATTAAGCTTCCTGCTCGTCAGCAGACTCTTCAGTTCAATGGCATTAACAATACAACCGGTATCTATATTGCAAATGGCAATGGTTACAAGGAGATTGTGGCTGATGATGCTACTCCTACAGGAACTCAGATTACACTTACAGCCGCTAACCGTGTGCTGATGCAGCAGGTCGGTTTTGCTAATTTCTATAATACCGGTATGGCTTACTTCAATATCCCTGTTAAGCATTACGGCTGGTATCGTGCAGGAAACACTCAGAAGGAAATCACTGAGGGTGAGACTACCAAACCCAATACAACTACAATTGATTGGGGTAAGGTTCGCGTAGGTGACTTCGGCATGGTTCGTAACCACTCTTACAGCATTAACATCAGCTCTATCACTGGTCTTGCAACCGGTATCGCAGGTGTGGATGATCCTATCGTTCCGCCGGCTGAGACTAAGGATTACTATGTGGCTTACAAGGTGCGCATCCTGAAATGGGCTGTTGTTCCTGTGCAGAACGTAGATCTCTGATAAGGTAGTGTAAACACTTATATTCTGCCGGCTATGTCGGCAATCCCCCGGGTCTTTCGTGAGGCCTGATTCAGGACGGAGGGGGGTGATACCCCCTCCGTTCACTAAGGGTTCCGATTGATTGGAACTTCGGCTTAATGGAAAAAATAACAACACCATGCATATAGTGAACATAAAAAACAAAT
Source organism: Lepagella muris (assembly GCF_004793975.1). Lineage (NCBI taxonomy): Bacteria > Pseudomonadati > Bacteroidota > Bacteroidia > Bacteroidales > Muribaculaceae > Lepagella > Lepagella muris. The sequence continues at coordinate 17,889 of NZ_SRYB01000010.1, read as the reverse complement.
CTCTCATCCCCGCTTTACTTTTTGCAGGACTGATGACCACGGGATGCACCATGGTGACCGATGATCTCGACCCATGCCCCGCATTACTGCGTATTAAGTTTGAATATGACTACAATATCAAATGGGCTGATGCTTTCCGGCATGAGGTGAAATCCGTGAATGTCTGGGCATTCACTCCTGATGGCAGACTCGCATGGAATGGTGAGGCTTCCGGTGAGACGCTTGCCTCCAGCAGTTTTTATCTTGACACACCGCTGACAGAGGGTGAATATGACTTTGTGACATGGTGTGGGCTAAAGGATAACAACGGTTTTGACCTCGCCACCTACACGCCGACTACGAAGGAGGAATTGGAGGTGACGCTCCGCACCGTGGAGAAGGATGGCAGAAACGTTTCTGACATACGGCTTCCCGGTCTATATCATGGTTATGTATCGGATTTTGAATATGAGGTAGACCCCAATAACCCCACGGTGAAGACGGTTGTGTTCAGCCTTATGAAAGACACTAAGGATATCCGCGTCATGCTTCAGCATCTTGACGGCTCGCCGATTGAGAACCGTGATTTCTCCGTCAGCATAACATACGATGATGGGGAATATGCCTGGGACAACAGTCTGCTTCCGTCGCCTGTGATATCTTACGAACCGTGGGAAGTGCGCTACGGAGTAATCACCACACCCGATGATGAGCCGGGCGCGGGAAATGGGTCTCGTTCCTTGCTGACACGTGACGACGGCACTATCTCTTCCGTGGCGACACTGCTGTTTGATCTCTCGACAGGACGCCTTATGGCAGATGACGAGAATAAGGCAATCCTGACGATACATCGCAATTGGGATAACCGCGACATTGTGAGAATACCGCTCATCAATTATCTCCTTCTCGTCAAGGGGCATTATGGCGATATATCCGATCAGGAATATCTCGACCGACAGGATGATTATTCGATCGTATTTTTCATCGACAAGAACAGCAACTGGGCGTCTGCCGCAGGTATATTCATCAACAGTTGGGCGGTGGTTCCTCCACAGGATCTTCCGTTGTGACATATTATTTCAACCGACATAATCTATCAATGAAGTTTGCCTTATGAGGTTTTTGAAATATATATTCAGCATATTATTATTGGTGATTGCATTGCCGATTATAACATCGTGCTCGGCAGTCACCGATCATCCCGACCCCTGTCCTGCTGAGAATGATATCACGCTTAGTTTCACGATGCATACGACCGCCCGTATGTCAGATGGCAGTAGAGCCGACGGTGCAGGACATGAGGAGGTGGACAGCGAATATGAGGAATTTGAAGATGCGGTCAACGTAAATGACTTTATTTTCTTTATATTCGTAGGCGAAGGGGATGATGCAACGTTGCTTGTGAAAAATAAGGATATCGCATCATCGACAGATCCGACCACGATGATAACCGGTGCACCGGGTTCATACACCATCACCACAAAGATTGAGAAGCAACATCTGGAAACGGTATTGGGGCATCCGGCACGTCCTACGAGTGACGATGAAGTGAAATTCAGGTTCCTTATTTTTGCCAACTGCTATTCTCCGAAGGATGATGAGAACACTGTCGGTGGTGGACGCTTCACGAATTATGATGGGCTGAACATAGGAGTAACCACATATAAGGAGGTGATGGATGAAGCCATACAGTGGGGTTTCAACATGGATGAGATCTATAATGACAATGAAGGTGATTCACAGGTGTCCGGATTGTATAAGGGCTACATCCCAATGTTCGGTACAAACAATTTCACTACAACAGAGCGTGCGTTGTATGCGAGTCGTCCCGACGACAGAATCTATCTTGGAGAGATCGACCTTCTGCGTGCCCTCGCCAAGATAAGGGTAATCGATAATATTCCGGATGCCGATAAGGATGCTGACGGCTACCCTAAGATTAACAATGTGGTTATTGAAAGTTCTCAGAGTCATGCCCGTCAGCTCCCTTATGATGCGTTATCTTATATTAACGGGAATCAGGTGCACACTCCAAATATTTTTTCAGATATAGTGCCAGGCACTGACAATGTATATAGGTATAAACTTGGAGTCATTGAAGGGAAGGCTATCCCCGAAGTTGGGAACAAAACCGTCAGAATCGGATATATACCGGAACAGCGGATTGCTCATGTCAATGGAAATGTTAACGAAGGGATGCCTCAGTTTGTGATTGCTGTTGATACTAAACGCAATTCAGATGGAAGCGTGGAACAGGAAGTGTATCGAATTCCGATGACTGGCTACAAGGATGATTATATATTTGAATTTGGGAATAATATTCTTAGGAATCATATATATACATTGAGTGTGAATAGAGTGAAAGTAGGAGTTCCTGCAGATATAACTCTCTCGGTCGTTGATTGGGTACAGCAGTCATTGACACTTGATTACACAGAAAATGTGAATATATCCGACCGGATAAGCTGGCAGTCCGGGACGTATGAAAATGATAATACCGAAACCGGAGAGCTTGTCTTGTTGCCATGGCATGACAATAATGTAGTTGAGGCTATCTGTACGTTCGGAATCTCCACGCCTATAGGTGCGACATGGACGGCAAGTCTTCCGGTTATTGAGGGGACTCCCGATGCGTTTAAGTTTGTTGACGAGTCCGGTAATCTTGTTTCAACCATTTCCGGCACGGTGGATGGAAAGACCCTATCAAAATTAAGGATTGTCTCGACGGATCCTTCCCCCCGTGATACAAGCAAGGCGCGTCTGGTAGTAACGGTGTCGCTCGCTAATGGCAAATATATGGAGGCGCGGATATGTGATGCCGGAAAATCCTACAAGAATTACACTATTGTTCAGAACATGCAGTAAATGTAGCTTGGAATATGATTCTAAAATTTTTAAAATATATATCGGTTATTGCGGTGCTTCCGTTTATATGCGGATGTACAGACAATGTTGATGACCCTAATTCCGGGGATAATGCCGGAATCTTGACGATTACGTTGCGCAATTCTAATGCATCGCGTTCCACGGAATCGGATAACAGCGAGGTTCTTATTAAGAATGCGGTGATAGCGTTATATCCTGATGCGTATGGTGAGGATCAGCCGGCAGTGGCATTGCAGACCTTTGACGCGATTGATAAGTCAGGCAGTGCGACCGTGCAGATGAAACTTACAGATGATATGGTGCAGACGCTTTTCGGCGGGGCATCCGGAGCAAGATGTAAGTTATATGCAGTGGCAAATATCGACAATCTGGCGGATGTGGCAGCCAATGCGTCGATATCATCACTTAAATCAATCTCGGTGGGTTCATCTTTTGATATTATCAAGGTGCAGCCATCCTTTGCCATGAGTGGGTTGGGAGGAGTTACATATACTTTGTCGGGAGGAAATGGGACGGCTTCCGGCAGTGTTGACTTGATAAGGACGGCTGCAAAGATTTCGTTGAATGTGAAACTTCCGGAGTCTGTGGTGGATGCTGATGGTGCAGAATGGGTGCCGGCAATATCGTCAACCGGTGGTATGCGTGCATTCCTTGTGAATGGTGTGAAGCGAACAGATTTGGTTCCGTCTGATGGATATACTCCGCAGGATGATGATTACTTTATAATGTCGCTTGCGGATGCGGATGCGGTTCGTGGTCTTTCGAGTATAGGTGTTGGGGAATACTCTTACCGTATGGACGTTCCGCTTTATACATATCCTAATCACTGGACAGAAACACCGGAGGAAAAACACCGTACCTCCATGACTCTTGTTGTGCCTTGGCAGAAACGTGGTGAACAGAGATGGAACACGTTCTATTATCAGGTGCCCGTGACGGATCTTGTGGAGATTGTCTCGAATCATTCATATAGTGTCAATCTGAATGTCGGGATGTTGGGAAGTCTCTCTCCGGAAACACCGGAAGAGCTTGACGATTTGAGCTATCAGATTGTTGATTGGAACTCAGCCCCGATTGACGTGAATATCACGGACACACGTTATCTCGTAGTCAGTCCGAAAGAGATATCTGTCAATAATGAGGAGAATATGATAGTGCCGTTCTATACTTCTCATCCTGTAGAGATATCAAATGTTGAGTTGCAATATTCTCGATTCAATTATTATTCAGATGGTAATGGAACAGTGGTAGATTTCACGGTGACGAATGAAATGATCATCAAGTCAAATGAGAATAGCGGTTCTGATAAAAAACTTTGCACTTATAGTGTGGAGAAGGATGCTTTAGGAAACAATATCTTAAAAGTGATGCACCCACTGACAGTGTGGGAACCCTATAATAGCTCCGGTGGTGAGATATCTTTGACAGGACAGACAGTGGCTCCCTCAAATTTGGGGATCGATTATTACAAACCGTCGGATCCGGCAGAGAATGCATTCTCTCCCTATAAGATTATAGTGACCATACGGCATATTGATAAAAAAGAATTTACACAGACTATTACGATAACACAGTATCCGAGTATTTATATTGAACCGAAAAATAATCCCGGAGGCAGTTATAATACTGGATATAGTAGTCGGAACGTAGGATCATTCTGGAATCCTCGCTATGAGTACACGCCAACAACATCTCCCTATGGATTCGTTTATGTAAATCCGACATACAATACAGCTCCAACATCCGGCTCATCCGGTGGATTTGGATATTGGGATAATAGTTCGGATTTAGGAGATGTGCTTGGTCTTGCTGGAAATAATTCAAATCCGAATATGTATGTGATAAATGTGTCAATCCTTGGTGATAATGAGAATAAATATGTGATTGGAGATCCCAGATCTTTAAATATTAATAACAATTTAACCGGTACGGGATCTATAAATACTTCTGAGGATTTAAATAATACTTGGAGTGTGGATGCGGATGCTTTATATGAAAATTCTGCAAAAAGAAAATTGAGGTATTACTATCCTACAATAGAAAATGAATCAGATAATTATGCATACATGATTGCACCCAAAATTCGTGTGGCATCATCATACGGAAAAACATATACTATAAATCGGACTAATTGCCGAAGAAGAGCTGCGTCTTATCAAGAGCAAGGATGTCCTGCTGGCAGATGGAGATTGCCGACGCTTGGTGAATTCATGTTCATAACCCAATTATCGGCAGAAGGAAAGATTCCAGCTTTATTTAATTTATCTACGTCTAATAGCAGTAGTTACTATATGACTGCTCAAGGAGCATATAAAGTTGAAAATAAGAATGGAAAGGCTGTGGTTACAAAACAGACAAGTAATAGTAATACTTTGATACGTGCAGTGTATGACGAATGGTATTGGGAACAACAGTCGGCATATCAATTGCAGCGGAATGCTTCGGGTGGTTATGATTTCACTTGGGGTGATGTGCCGCGTGATGCAACCCGTAGCGCGATGTTGATTAATTCTTATAAAAGCAAGATGACAAAATGATGGAGATATTAAGATATTTATGGATTGTCGGACTGTCGCTCGCTTTATGTGCGTGTTCATCCGATGGCATGCCTGTTCAGGAGCTCCCTTCCGATGAGTCGGGGGAGTATGTTAGTGTGGATTTGTCGGTCAACATACCGGACTTGATGTCAGCCCCGACGCGTGGCATAATCGGTGATAAACCGGGATCAGGTCTCAAATTGACATTGCTCGAGTTCTCGAAGGGTACGGATGGCGCCAATTCTTTTCTCACGAATATATATAAGGCGGAAACCTCATCCGCGACGAATGTCGACAACGGAGGATTGTTGAATTTCAAGGTTACTTTGATGAAAACAAGTGAGCCGAGGGTGCTCCATCTTTTGGTGGCTGAAGATTTTGTCAATTGTGACTATGGCTCAGAGGCAAATCTTCTCCCCCGTCTCACTGTCGGAGGATCGGGTTATCAGAGTGAGGCATACTGGGGTAAAGTGATATTTGACAATGGTTATGCCACAGCAGCGGATATGGATGGTAATGCAACGTTGTTACCGGAGGTGGAGAAAAAGTTGACCGGGGTACCGGTAATAAGGAATTTCTCACGGGTGACAGTCCGGGAGAGTCTTGATAATTTTGAGCTTTACGGCTTTGTTATTGTGAATGTACCTACATCGGGCACGATTGTGCCTTGGAATCAGAGTGACCTTTCTACCCCGAATCTTCTTGGTGGGGCGGATGGCAAGTCAATGCTCTCTTATCCCGAGATAGGAGATTCTTATTCGGGATATACGCCAGCTACTGCTGCGTTTGACAATCAAGAGAGTGAGGTGAAGTCTTGGACGGATGGTAATGTTACGACATCCCCGTTCACACAGGCTGATAAATATATATACGAGCATCCGTTTGAATCCGGTAGGCACACGTATGTCATTATAAAAGGCGTTTACAACCGATCCGGTACACCTACATATTATAAGATAGATTTGGGTTATAACGATGAGAATTATTCGTTCCACTATTATAATCTTATCCGCAACATATCCTATAATGTATCAATCAACGGGGTGTCGGCAGCCGGTGCTGCGACGGTGGCTGAGGCGATAGATGGTGTTTCATATAACAATATATCTGCCGATGTCAAGACGGGTTCGATGTTGAACGTTTCGGATGGTCAGAATATGCTTATCGTCAGCAACACGAATAACGTTTTTGTAAAGAGTTCAGATACATTCCGCTTGACGTATCAATACATAATGGATGTCACCGGAGCCAATAGTGTCGATAATTCCAAGGTCAGAGCTGTGGGACTCGCGGAGGGTGATGTAATAAAGAGCTTCAGTGAGACGGAAGAGGGTGAGTTTAAGGTGATAACGATCACTCCCAATGAGCCGACTGCCGTGACAAAGATTCAATCGTTCAAAATTGTTGACGGCAACGGATTGGAACGCACGATTTCGCTTGTGTTGCGTGTGCCATGGGATTTTTCTGATTATATCTTTCAGGAGGGAAAGAATAATGAGCCACAAGGATCGGATTCTCAGAATATAAGCAGTAGTGCGGGAGATGCCTTTACGTTCTATTTCAATCTTCCTGACGGCATACCTGAATCTGTATTCCCTCTTCAGTTTAAGATAGAGGCGAATCCCCAATGTATAGAGAATAATCCGATCGGTACTTTGGCGGTAAGTACAGGCGAATCCCTCTTTACCCCGGGAACTCCGGCAATCTCCTATATAAAGACTGTATCGTGGCAGGAATACCTTTATAAATATGGAGCTGGTGATGGGAATGATGTTGATGTGAATGTTTCAAATCCGAATCACACGGTGCGTTGTCGTTTCCGTACCATATCAACCGGAACCGGAATTGTAAATGTTGCGGTTTACAATCCATATTTTAATATGGGTAACACTTCATTCACCCGACGCTAACGATGTAATGGATGGCTATGAGGCTGTCCGGTTAAGATAATCAATAAGTTGTAGAAAATTGCTGTGAAGCAATGTGAACTTGTAAGCAAATAAGTCATCGCGCCGTTGTGAAATGACCGTGAATGGCGTTCGAAGCCTACCTTAATTAGATTCACACCTTATTAAGAATCTTCGAATCAAGGGAGGATGCATAGTAGATGTGCATCCTCTTTTTTGTACGAATAAATTATGGCACGAAGAAATAAAAGAAAAGAAAGAAATTATTTGATTAAAAATTCTTTAAATAAAAAATGCATTAAGAAAAAACTGTACGAATAAAATATGGCATGAAGAAATCAAAGAAAAGAAAGAAATTATTTGATTAAAAAAATTCTTTAAATAAAAATGCATTAAGAAAAAACTGTACGAATAAATTATGGCACGAAGAAATCAAAGAAAAGAAAGAAATTATTTAAATAATAAAATTTCTTTAAATTCTTTTGTTTCTTCGTGTTAAATGCTACAACAGAAATTCTTTTGTATTTTGTCTTAATTTTATTTGGTTATTTATTTTATTTGTAGTTCTTTTGTGATAAAATATTAATTGATAGATTTATGTGCGGTCATAAATTGACATACATCATACGTGGAGCCATATATGAAGTGCATAAGATGCTTGGATGTGGTTTGCTGGAGGAATGTTATCATCAAGCTTTGGTGAGAGAACTTCAATTGCGGGGTTTGAAAGTCAAGAGTAAGGTGAAGGTGCCCGTAGTGTATAAGGGAATGGAAATTAAGAACGCTTATGTTCTTGACATCCTTGTGGAAGATAAGGTTATTATTGAATTGAAAAGCGTAGAAGAGTTGACGAATTTACATTACAAACAACTCATTAATTATCTTCATCTCAAAAATCTTTATATTGGTTATATTGTCAATTTTAATTCAATCTATCTCATTGAAAACAAAGATCTCAAACGAATATTTAATAACGAGGCTACTGATAAATCAGATCTTTAAAAATTTCTTGCGAATTAATAATAATCGCATGAATAAAATATGGCACGAAGAAATAAAAGAAAAGAAGGAAATTATTTTGTTTTAATTCTTTAAAAATTAATAAATTTCTTTCTTTTCTTTGATTTCTTCGTGCTATATGTTACGATGGATTTCGTTGTGGGGTCAGATCTTGACGTGGATCATGACGGGGAAGTGGTCGGAGGGGGTGCGCGCTACGTAGCGTTGCAACTCAATCTCCTTGGGTGCGTCGGTGGCGGAAACGGATTCGGTCTGCTCCGGCGTGCGGTAGGTGTCGGTCAGGACACCGTATTTGGTCACTTCTACGTCAGGGGTCACGAAGATGTGGTCGATGCGGCTTTCGGTGAAGTTGTCGGTGGAGTAGTCGTTAAACGTGCCGTTGGGCGCGTAACGGAATGCTGCCGTTTCGTAGGAGTCGGCAAGCGTGCCGCCGTCGGTGATCGTGAAGTAAGAGTCGTTGGTCTGGTCAACGTTGAAGTCGCCCGTGACGAATGCCTGACATCCGGCTCCGATCTCCCCGATTTTCTGCTTCACGAGTTTCGCACTCTCCACGCGTGCCTGCGTGCCGATGTGATCCATGTGGAGGTTGAAGAAGATAAACTCCTTGCCGGAGGGCTTGTGGATGAACTTACCCCATGAGCAGATGCGGGGGCAGGCTGCATCCCAGCCGAGTCCCGGCTTGTCGGGAGTCTCCGACAACCAGAAGTCACCTTTGTCGACGAGCGAGAATATGTCGGTATTGTAGAATATGGCGGAATGTTCGCCGGCATCCTTACCGTCCTCGCGTCCGATGCCGATATAGTCGTAGCCGGGAAGATCACGTTTCAGGTCTTCAAGCTGCGACTTGAAACCCTCCTGGGTGCCGAATATATCGAATCCGTGGAACTTGATGAGGGATGCGACCACGGGGTGACGGCGGTCCCAGCCATTGCCCGCTGCGGAGTCGCCACGGTTGAGCTGACGCAGATTGTAGGTTGCCACGTTAAATTCGGCTGTCGATTCCGCCTTCTTTGAACAAGCTCCTAAGGTCAGCGACAGCAGGAGCAGAAAAATCAGTTTTTTCATCAGATTGAGTTTAGAAGATCTATTTTGCCTTCGTTGACGAGTTTAAGGATAAGCTCGCCGAAGAGTGTGTTCTGCCAGGCAAACCAGGGGCGGGTGAAGTTGGCGGCATCATCCTTATGGAATGACTCATGAACGAAGCCCAGACCCGCCTCGGTGTCCATCACCATCTTCACGCAGTTGATGATCTCGGTGTCGTCGGTGCTTGTGAACGCTTTCATCATGATGCTCATGGGCCACACCATGTCGTAGCCCACGTGCGGACCACCGATGCCTTCGCCAGCCACCCCCTTGAAGAAGTAGGGGTTGCTGTCGCTCCATACGAAACGGCGAGTATTCTGATATACCTTGTCGTTGACGTCAACGTCGCTCAGATAGGGGAGTGAGAGGAGGCTGGGTGCGTTGGAGTCGTCCATCAGGAAATGGTTGCCGAACCCGTCAACCTCGAAGGCATAGATCTCTCCAAATTCGGGGTGATTGTAGGTGGCATGTTTCTTCAGTGCGAGTTCCACCTCCTTGGCCAGACTGTCGCAGCGGTCAGCGAGATCCTTACGATGGTTTACGGTGTTGAGAATCTCTGAAGCCTTGTGCAGGATAGACACGGCAAAGAAGTTGGACGGAATGAGGAACTGAAGGGTGGTGGCATCATCTGAAGGGCGGAAGCTCGACACGATCAGACCGCATGGCTTCACGGGGGTGCCCATGCCGTCGTTGCTCAGGGTGTCGAACGCACGGTCGGTCTTTCGGCGGAACGAGTATTTACCGCGAGAGTCGCGGCGTTGCTGGTCGGTGAATGTGGCAAGGATATTCTCGATAGCCTCAATCCATTCCTCATCGAAAATGGATGCATCGCCGGTCACTTTCCAATATTCGTAGGCGAGACGCACCGGATAGCAGAGAGAGTCGATCTCCCATTTCCTTTCGTGCACTTCGGGGCGCATGTCGGTGAAGTCGGACATCCATTCTCCTCCGGTCGGTCCGTCGTTGAAGGCGTTGGCATACGGGTCGATGTTGATACATTTGAACTGGCGGCGTATCGTGCCCTCCACCATTGCCTTCAGGGCAGGGTCGGAGTTTGCGAGCTGCACGTAGGGCCACACCTGAGCACCGGAATCGCGGAGCCACATCGCGTGTATGTCGCCGGTATATACGAAAGTGTCGTTCTTGCCGTCGTCGCCCACGCGGAAGTGTACGGTGGTGTCGATGGTGTTGGGGAAACAGTTCTCAAACATCCACGCCAGCTTCTTATTGGTGAGCATGGATTTCACGCGCTTTATCTCTTTCTCCACCGCCTCGGAATGGAACAGACGTTCAGATTTTGCCGGACGGCAGCATTTATAGTCGCCCTTACTGGAGTTGGTCTTCACATTGTCAGGCACGCAGACACCGCTTCCGGCTGCATGAGCCGGAAAAGCCATTGATGACAGGAAGAGTCCTGCTATCGGAAAAAAATACTTATTCATAATGTTGTCAGATAGTTTTTTGCATTTTGATGCAAAATTAAAATAAGTATCTGTATAATATGTCGCTGTCAGTGACATTGCTGTTGCGAGGTCGGAAAATGCAAAAGTGTATACAGATTTGTCATTCTCCGGCACAGCATGAAGCCTATTCCGAAAGGGAGTAGTCTTTCTGCGTGTTGGCAGTGCGGTAATCCTTTGGAGTCATCGAGAAGCGTTTGTCAAACTCCTTGTAGAAATGCGAGCGATTGGTGAAGCCGCTCCGGTAGATGATTTCCTGCACGGTGAGCGACGTAGTCAGCAGCAGCTTTGCGGCATAGCTGATACGTTGGCTCTTGATGAAGTCGTTGGGGGGCACCTGTCCGAGATCCTTGAATTTGCGGTAAAGGTTGCGCACGCTTATCTTCATGTGGTTTGCCAGATGGTCGGGGGAGAGCGAGCTGTCGTCGATATGCATCTCGATGAAGGCGGATATGGAGTCGATGAAATCCTTGTCCTCCTTATGTATGAGCTGCCCCTTGTTGTATTCAAACACGCTTGCCGACGAATTGTAATACTCCTTGAGGTAATTCCTGTTTTCGAGGAGACGTTTTGCCACAGCCTTCAGATATGATATGCTGAACGGCTTGCCGATATATGCGTCGGCACCGGATTCGATACCCTCGACTTTCTCGTCGGTGCTGTTCTTTGCAGAGAGGAGCACGAGCGGGATGTGCATCGTGTGGCGGTTCTGTTTGATCTGTCGGGTAAGGTCCATGCCGTTGGTGCCGGGCATCATTATATCGGATATTATCAGGTCGGGCGCGGATTCCTTGATGATGTTCAGACCCTCTTCCGCATTCTCGGCGGTGATTACGTTATAGTCGGAAAGCGAGTCGGCAAGAAGCGTCAGAATCTCGGTGTTGTCATCGATCACGAGGATAGTGTCTTTCCCATCGGCGTCAGGCTTTTTCGTGGCGATTATATCTGATGTTGTTTCAGTCTCGGGTGCCACGGTCGGGATATTCTCCTTCTCCGGATTCTTCTCCGTGTCGTTGCTGCTGTTTGTCTCCAGATATGGGAGAGTCACCACAAACTCGGCGAAGCTCCCCACTTCGCTGTTGATCTCTATCGAGCCACGCAGCATGTCGACCATGCTGTGGCATATCGCCATGCCGAGACCGTTGCGGTGAGACAGACCTTTGACGGCGTTCTCCTCCACGTTGTCGAGCACGCTGTAGCGGTTGAATATCCTCTCCTTATCCTCCTCGCGAATACCTTTGCCGGTGTTGTAGACGCTGATGGTCAGTTTATTGTCTGCCATTCTCATGCTGACTTTTATGGTGCCACCCGGTGATGTATATTTGAAGGCGTTGGATATGAGGTTGGTGATTACCTTGCGCAGGCATCCGAAATCGCTGTTCCATAGCATATCTGCAGGGAAATCCTTCACGAAGGTGATGTTGTTGCGGTCAGAGAGTTCGGAGAAAGAGGTCATTATGTCGGAACACAGGCGGGAAATGTCGGTCTCGCGAATCTTGAGGGTCTTGTGTCCGGTCTCTGTCCTGCGGAAGTCAATAAGCTCCTGGATGAGATTGTTAAGACGCTCGGTGTTCATCCGGATAAGATTGATGTATTTCTTCACGTAGTCGTCCGCACCGGGATACGTCAGCACACGTTCGCACGGACCGTAGATGAGGGTCAGCGGAGTGCAGAACTCGTGGGTTATGTTGGTGAAGAAGCGAAGTTTCTCCTCATACAGTTCCTCCTTGTGGGTCTGTTCGAGTCGGGACATAGCCTCCTCCTGACGCTCACGCTGCCGACGCAGATACATGCGTGCGGCGTAGAATAGAGCACTGATTATAATCAGCAGATAGAATCCTTTAGCCAGATCAGACAGATACCATGGCGGGATTACCATTATGTTGAGCGAATAGGGTTCACTCTCCACTCCGGATGCCCGGTTGAGGTATCTCACCTTCAGACTGAAATTGCCGTAGCTCATCTGGTTGAATGAGATGGTGGGGTTGCTGCCGTTGTTGATCCAGTCATGCCCGTCGATCGAGTAATAGTAGGTATAGTTCTCGCCGTTGATGAAGTCGGGCACTGCAAAGGTGAGGGAGAAATGGTTCTGGTCATGATTGAATCGGAGATATCCGATATTCTTCTTCTGCTCGAAATGCTGCGACAGGGGGACGTCAATGCCCGAGATGCTTATTGAGAGGAGGTGAAGGGAGGTGGTGAACGGCTTGTGGTTTAGGAATCTCTTGTTGCGGCTTACGGTTGCTATGCCATTTATTCCTCCGAATATAAGGGTGTTGGGCGTGGAGAAACTGGCACCATCGCTGAACTCTGAGATGGTTATGCCATAGTTTCTGCCGTATTTCAGAGTCTCATCGTTTTCCGGATTATAGCGTATTAGACCGTCGTTGGTGGAGATCCAGATCTTACCATCATTGTCGCGTATCATCTTGTGGATGGTGTTGTTGGTGAATCCATACTGCGGACCGAAGAAATGTTTCTCCCCGTCTTTATCCATCTTGAGCAGACCGTTTCCGGTGCCGAGCCAAAGTATTGAATCGCTCTTTATCGCGTCAAACACGTCGTAGATTGCATTGGTGGAGTATTTCCCACGCAGCGGAATAGAGCAGAGGGAATCGTTCTTCAGATGATACATCCCTCGCCCGCGGTTGCAGAAGAGCAGGTCGCCTTTCTCGTCGATAGTGATTGAGAAGAATTGGTTTGATGAGAACTCTCCGTTGTCGAGAGAGTAGATCTTTATGTCGGAGAGCGTCGGGTGATCGCTGTTGCCGGATATCCGGGCCTTTATGATGCCGTTGCCCAAGGTACACATCCATAGTGTTGAGTCGTTTGACTCCACCACGCCGTGCATGAATTTGATCTCCTTGCCGAGGTCAGCCTTGTGTATGCGGTTATCGGCATAGTTGTAGTAGTTAAGACCGTTTTCCGTGGCAATCCATAATATCGGGCGTTTGCTTTTCCCGAATGCGAATACCGAATTATGGTGCAGGTCGCTGTTGAATGATGTGTATAGCGTGCTTTCAGAGAAATTCTGATAGCTCCTTGAGTCGTCGAAACCCTCCACTCTCAATATGCCGTCGCCTTTAGTGCCGAGCCAGATGTTGGATTTGTCGTCGACGAATATGGATCTCACGGGATTCGATATTTTGTTGCCGAATGTGTTGAAATCGAATGAACGGACGTTGTAAAGATCGTCCCAGATTGTGTATACTCCGCGGCAGTCGGATCCGATCCATACCACGTTCTGGTCTTTTGATTTCTCCAGACAGAAGACACCGACGGGTATCTTGAGATTGGTTGCCTGAAATTCATATTTGTCGTTTTTCGAGATCCTGATCGCACCCTCCGTGCTGAAAGAGATGTAGTAGTTACCCTGATTGTTTCTAATTATGTGGGAGATGTGTCCGCGTTGTGCGATATACTGTGAGAGATCGGTTATTCTGCTGAGATTCCCTTCCGGAGAGATCTCAAAGAGGATTCCCTTGTCGTCGACTATAAACATTTCGTCATGATTGGTCTGGGCGAAATTTATCGGGATGTCGATATGCCGGCTTGTTTTCCCGATTTTGAGGGCTTCCCCCTTGGAATTGTGTTCGATCGGGAGATAGTATATGCCGTCGGAAGCGAAGATGAGGAGATTGTTGCCACAGATTCTGATGCTTTTTGTCTTATTGAACGGTATGGCGGACTGTCCGCCGATTAAGAAGTCTCCGTCAGCCTTACGTCTGTGGAGATGTATCTTGGAGTCTTCGGTCATGATGAAGAGAGTCCCGTCGTCGTCGATTGCCATAAGCTCCTGTCCTCCGAACCGGCTATAGGTGGTGATGGTGCGGCTTTCGGTATCCACAAGGTTAAGACCGTGGTTGGTCAGCACCCACATTATGTTGTTGTCGCCGTTTACGATAGTCTCGATCACGTTGCCGGATAGTGTCTGTCCCGGGAATAGTTGTGAAAAGGGGTATATCGAAGTGCCGTCTGAGATGTTCACTCCGTCGCAGGTGCCGATCCAGAGGAAACCGTTGTCGTCACGACACATTGAGAGGATGGCACTGTTGGATAACCCTTCGATATTGGAAGATTGCCTCATATTGTATGCCGCGGAGGGTAGACACGATAGAAGCAATATTAGAAAGAAGATTAATATGTTGCGATTTTTCATGATAGGATTAGTCCTGATCCGGACAATTAGTTTTGATGATTAAGAATTATTTAATCGGAAACAAAGTTAATAATAGTTTTGAAAATATACAAATTATCATTAAAGGATGGATTGCTGTAATGACAGCGGGGGAGATAATGTCAATGATGACAATATTAACGATTGGAACAATATTGTCATCATTGACATTATTGACAAAAGGGGGATAAGCGATGATTATCTATGGGCGGAGAGTGAGTAGGGCTTCTCTTCGGGACGATGATTGCCGCTGCTGCAAGGGGAAGTGGATTCATAATTTAGAATTTAAATCTTTTGAATCTATATGTGAAGAATGGTGAATAAAAATTTTTATCCCTTGAAGAATCTTTCAGAGTCCTTGAGGAATTTTTCAGAGTCCTTGAAGAATCTTTCGGAATACGTGAAGAAAAACTTCTGATTTTTGGAGAACATATTGTGAAGATATTCAAGCATTTTTAAAATGTGCTGAAGAATTCTTAATGCAGTGTGAGGAAAAATCAAGAAGCCATGAAGAAAAATCAATCACTCTTGAAGAATCATGAAGAAAATCGTCAGAGACTTGAAGAATGTTGAAGAAATTCTTCAGAGGCTTTAATAATGGTGAATGCACGCTTCTGACATTTTGAAGAGATGCCGGAGAATGAATTTATGCAAAATTACATCAAAATAATGATATGCAATGCGTCTGTTTGGCGTGTCGGTGTGAAAGTTTGTATGAATGACAGACAAATGTGTCCATATCTTGGCATTTGAGTCTGCGAGTCATGTTTTGGCGAGGATAATGACAAGGAAAAAATATAAAGGATATAAATTTGTAAAGTAAATTTAAGTTTAACAATATTGATAACAGTATGAGCATGAAACGTAAATTGTCAAGGTTTTTTGTAAGCCTTGCATTGGGAGTGATGTCGCTTACGGCATCGGCTTCCGTACCCCGTGAAGAGTATCCGCGTCCGCAGTTCGAGCGCACGGATTGGGTTAACCTTAATGGAGACTGGACCTACGAGTTTGACTTCGGTAAGTCAGGCATGGATCGTCGTCTCTATAAGTCAGAGGGATTCAAGGATAAGATAACGGTGCCGTTCTGTCCGGAAAGCCGTCTGTCGGGAGTTGCGTATGTGGATTTCATCCCGGCAATGTGGTATCACCGCAAGATACAGATCCCTTCCGAATGGCAGGGGCGCGATGTGATGCTGAACTTCGGTGGCGTGGATTATTTCAGTGCAGTATATATTGACGGTCAACTTGTGGGTCGTCATTGGGGCGGCAGTGACTCTTTCGGTCATGATATAACGAAATTTGTTTCCGACGGCAAGGTGCATGACCTTGTTGTGAGAGTGGAGGATGACGTTAGAAGTGGCGACCAGGCAAAGGGTAAGCAGTCGGGCAATTTTTATTCACAGGGTTGCGATTATACGCGCACCACAGGAATCTGGCAGACAGTATGGATGGAGCCGGTGGATCATGCCGGACTCTCTTCTGCATATATCGTTCCGGATCTTGACCATAAGAGATTCGTGATAGAGCCTTCATTCCGTAATCTGGAGAATGGTCAGAAAGTTGAGGCAGTTGTGCGCGATGGTGGAAAGGTGGTGTCACGTGCTACTGAGAAGGCTTCGCGCCAGGTGAAGCTGGAGCTCCCGATAAAGAATGTGAAGACATGGTCGCCGGAATCTCCGTTCCTCTATGACGTGGAACTGACCGTATATGACGCTGATGGTAAGGCAATCGACAAGGTTTCCTCATACAGCGGTATGCGCAAGATACATTGGGAGGGTGATCGCCTCTATCTCAACAACGAGCCTTATTTCCTTCGCCTTGTGCTTGACCAGGGTTTCTATCCCGAAGGTATCTGGACGGCACCGGACGACGCATCGCTGAAATGCGACATAGAGATGAGTATGGCGGCTGGCTTCAACGGCGCACGTCTGCATCAGAAGGTGTTTGAGGAGAGATTCCATTATTGGGCTGACAAACTCGGTTATCTGACTTGGGGTGAGACTGCAAGCTGGGGTGCGAATACCAATAAGATAGAGGCTGCACGCAATTTCATTCCGGAATGGGAGAGTATCGTGATTCGCGACAGGAATCATCCGTCGATAGTGGCATGGACCCCGTTCAATGAGACTTGGGAGCGTCCCGGAGACTCAGAGCAGGCAAAGCAGCATGACCGTTTTGTGAAGGATGTATACACACTCACGAGCCATCTTGATTATCGTCCGATAAATGATACGAGCGGTAATTTCCATGTTATCACTGACTTGTGGACTGTTCACAATTATGAGCAGAATCCGGATAAATTGGCAGAGTATTTCGTGATAAAGGATGGACGCTATCCTCAACTTGACCCGAATAAGGAGATTTCTTACGGAGGTCAGCCATTCTTCATCGACGAATATGGTGGCATCAAATGGGTTGACGGTGCACAGTTTGCCGATAATTCTTGGGGTTATGGTGACTCTCCGCGTACAAAGGAGGAGTTTTATGACCGTCTTGAACGCCTGACCGACGTGATTCTTGCGGTGCCTTATATGTCGGGTTATTGCTACACGCAGCTCACTGATGTGGAGCAGGAGCAGAATGGTATCTATAACTATGACCGCACGAAGAAATTCGATATGGATCGTATAAAGAAGATTTTCAGCAAGGTCCCGAAAGGGTTCAAGTAAAACCCGGTAATCGTGTGGATGTAGGTTATGCCGCAAAAAAAATATCAGATTTAATGGATTGCGACACAATAATCTCTACAAATCCTCCGTTTACTAAAATAGATGTTATCATTGACTGAAGTTTCGCAAGCTGCACTTCAGTGGTTTAAAGTTTATAGTTTAAGGTTTAAG